>JAYUGZ010000915.1:0-2949 GCA_043767465.1 Cyanobacteriota bacterium | reverse complement strand
CCTCGCATCCCTACAGACAGCATGAACAAACTAGCAGAAATTTCCACGGCGAAGCTAGGAAAATCAAGGGGGAAATTGTACAAATATTTTGTCTCTATCCCCCTATTTTCTGCTACCTCGATCGCCATTTTGATCTTGACATTTTTAGCGAGTTCTGTTAAAGCTGAGTCGAGCTGCGAACCGCCACAGTCCGACGAGTATTTACTGTTAATTGTCACCAAAACACCCGAACAGCAAGAAAGAGCAAAACGCTCTTTCCCCGGAAATACTGACAATACAGTTTGTCGGTATATTAACGATACGGTGACGCGAGTTGGGGGCTTTCGTAACTCGCAAATCGCCAACGATTGGGTTAAATATATCAAAGATGTTGTGGGATTGCAAGCTTACGTAGTGCGTGAAGCGGAGCTATCCCGAAGGGAATCGCCCGCAGCAGCACTTCCCCAAAACCTGCCAGTCTACAACCCGCAGCCAGCATCAGGTTCAGAACCAATCGCCAATCCCCAGACTGGCAATAGTGGGTTCAATCCCCAAGCCCTCGGCCCCGGTTACGCCGTGTTAGTAGATTACTTCAATCAACCGGAATTAGCCGGCCAAGTCAAGCAAGCATTAGGTACGCAAGTAGGCTTAGCTTCCTATGGCCAACGTCCCTTTTTATTCGTTGCTTATACAACGGATCAAAACGCTGCTACTGCTGCGGTAAAAGCATTGAGCGATCGCGGTTTTTGGCCGATGTTGGTAGACAGCCGCCGTGTTACGGTAATTAGTCCTGCTGTTCGGTAAAAGCGGTTGAAACCGCTTCTTGTCAAACAATGTCCGAGATGCAGACGGCGGTTGAAACCACGTCTATACAAACGATGTCCGAGATAAAACGGCGGTTGAAACCGCGTCTATACAAACCATGTCCGCCTCCGCGGACTCAAGACAATAACCTAATTCTATTCGCCCGGTTTCTTCAACCCGCTTGGAGTGGGTTTTGTTTGTATAGACGCGAATTCCATTCGCCCGGTTTTCCTAATTAAAAATCATTGTTGTTTAGGCGGTGGCTGTCTGATTCCGGGCTGACTTTCGGCCCGTTTTTTTGCTTCCATTGCGGCTCCATAATCCGGCTTGTAGCGGATTGCTTTGTCATAGGAGGCGATCGCATCTGCGAATCTTTTCACCGCTACAAGGGCGTTACCGCGGCTGTACCACGCTTCCGAATATTCCGGCTTGACATAGACAGCTTCGTTGTAAGAGGCGATCGCATCTTCGTACCGCTGCAAATTGTACTGAGCATTACCTCTATTGTACCAGCCTTGAGATTCTTTCGGATTTAAATCTAAGGCTTTACTGTAACACTCAATTGCTGCTTCGTACTTGCGTAACTCGTGGTAAGACCAACCTAAATTATACCATGCTTGATGATAATCCGGTTTTAATTTAACAGCTTTTTCGTAAGCTTGTACCGCTTCTTCGTGTCGGCGCATTTTCAGCAAAGCGATGCCTTTACTGTACCAAGCTTGATAAAAATTAGGCAGAAACCGCACGGCTTTTTCGTAAGCTTCAAAAGCTTCTTGATTTTTGTTCAATTCTAGGAATACATTGCCTAAATTGTACCAAGCGTCAGAATTGTCGAATTTGATTTCAACGGCTTTTTGATAGGATTCAACAGCGCGATCGTACTGTTTTAAATTTTGCTGAGCTTGTCCCCGATTGTACCACGCACGGTACAAATTTGGCTGAAAATGTACGGCTTTTTCGTAGGATGCGATCGCCTCTTCGTACCGCTGCGAATCTAACAAAGCATCGCCTCTACCTTCCCAGGCTGCGGGATAATCTGGCTGGATTTTCAAAGCATTGTCAAAAGATGCGATCGCCTCCTTTGACTGCTGCAACTTATCCAAAGCATAACCGCGTCCCGTCCAAGCTTCCAAATATTCCGGCTTTAATTCGATAGCTTTATCATAGGCTGACTGTGATTCCTTGTATTTTTTCAACTCATATAAAGTTTTAGCTTTTTCCTGCCAAACTTCCGGGTAATCAGGCCTAAGAGTTATGGCTCGCTCGTAAGCTGCCAAAGCTTCTTCAAATCTACTTAAATTGTAAAGAGTAATCCCTCGGTTGTGCAAATCAGTTGCATTCGCCGAATTAAAAGTATTGATACCATAAATTGATGCTATAATAGTGATACCAATCAAACTGGCGAGCGCCAATATTTTAAAATACAGTTTTCTGCGAGGTTTAGGCGGCTTATTCACAGCAGCAACCCGAGGCAATACCGGAACAGTACCACTGAAAGAATTTTGCAACTCTTTAATAGCTTGCAGAGTTTCGCCAGCACTCGCATAACGCTGCCGAAAATCGTACTTTACCATCCGATCTAAAATCTTCGCAAATTCAGGACTAACCGATGCTTTATCCTGCCAAATAATTTCCTCTGTATCAGGATTTTTCGGCATTTGGTGAGGATTGATGCCCGTGAGAAACTGAATTGCGATCGCACCTACGGCATAAATATCGCTGCTGAGTTTCGGATTACCGTGAGATTGTTCGCTGGGCATATAACCGGGAGTTCCGATGCTCACACTTAAGCTATTCTTGGGCTGAGGATTAGTAATTTGAGTAGTAATTTCCTTGACTGCGCCGAAGTCAATCAACACTAACTTACCATCTCGATCTCGGCGCAGGATATTGCGCGGATTAACATCGCGGTGAATCACGTTTTGCTGGTGTACAAAGTCTAAGATTTCCAGAAGTTCATGCAAAATTGCAATCACTTCATTTTCTTTCATTCCGCCCACATTTCCAGGAGAACCCCCCCCAGCCCCCCCTTGGTAAGGGGGGGAGTAATTTGATTCCCCCCCTTGACAAGGGGGGGCGAGGGGGGGCGAGGGCGCTCTATCACGGCGCCAACGTCCTCTTTCGCTCGAAGAATCAGGGCAAGACCTGGGACAAGATCAGCCCCGA
>JAYUGZ010000914.1:0-2950 GCA_043767465.1 Cyanobacteriota bacterium | reverse complement strand
ACTCTCCCTCCCAGTCTCAAAGAAGCAAAAGTTAACACAAACAAACCAACAGCTTGCGCTCGCACAGATCCCCGCCTCTGATAAACTTGATGGCTGGGAGTGCAAAAAAGCACAAGGCAAGCAGGACTTAGTTGGGAGGATCTAATTCGTGGACAACGTAATCGGTTTAGAGATTATCGAAGTAGTTGAGCAGGCAGCCATTGCTTCCGCTCGCTTGATGGGCAAAGGCGAAAAAGATGAAGCCGATCGCGTAGCTGTAGAAGCAATGCGCGAACGCATGAACAAAATTCATATGCGCGGCCGCATCGTGATCGGTGAAGGCGAACGCGATGACGCACCCATGCTTTACATCGGCGAACAAGTAGGTATTTGTACCCAGGAAAATGCTAAAGATGTCTGCAACATCGATGAATTGATCGAAATTGACATCGCTGTTGACCCCTGCGAAGGTACTAACCTGGTTGCTTACGGTCAAAACGGTTCGATGGCAGTTTTGGCAATCTCTGAAAAAGGTGGTTTGTTTGCTGCACCAGATTTTTACATGAACAAATTGGCTGCTCCCGCGGCTGCGAAAAATCATGTAGATATTCGCAAAACACCAACCGAAAACCTCAAAATTATCTCTGATTGTCTCGGTCGCAGTATTGAAGATTTGGTGGTCGTGGTGATGGATCGCCCCCGACACAAAGATTTAATTAATGAAATTCGGCAAGCGGGTTCAAGAGTTCGACTGATCAGCGACGGTGACGTTTCTGCTGCGATTTCTTGCGCGTTTTCTGGTTCCAACATCCACGCCCTGATGGGTATTGGTGCAGCACCTGAAGGTGTGATTTCCGCAGCAGCAATGCGCTGCTTGGGCGGTCACTTCCAAGGTCAGTTAATTTACGATCCGGCTGTTGTAAAAACTGGTTTGATCGGTGAAAGTAAAGAAAGCAACATCGCTCGACTTACATCAATGGGCATCACAGACCCAGATAAGATTTACAATGCTGAAGAATTGGCATCTGGAGAAACTGTGCTGTTTGCAGCTTGCGGAATTACTCCCGGAACGCTGATGGATGGAGTTCGCTTCTTTGGCGGCGGCGCTCGTACTGAAAGCTTGGTAATTTCTTCTCAGTCGAAGACTGCTCGCTTTGTGGATACAATCCATATGTTTAACAATCCGAAATCTCTGCAATTGAAGTAGTCATTAGTTAGCGGTTAAGAGTTAATTTTTAAATGTTAATTTTTAAATGTTAATTTTTAACCGTTGACAGTCACCAGTAATTAACAATTAGCGATAAACTAAGAGTTAATCACAGGTGACTGTTGATAACTAAGAAATAAATAGTGACAAATCACAGATATGAATATTGCCGTCATAGGTCTCAGCCACAAAACAGCGCCGGTTGAAGTTCGCGAAAAACTCAGCATTCCAGAACAAAAGATTGAAGCGGCGATCGCCCAATTGCGCGGTTATCCCCACATTCAAGAGGTTGCTATCCTCAGCACTTGCAACCGTTTAGAAATTTATATTGTTACCACAGAGTCAGAGCCGGGAGTGCGAGAGGTGATGCAGTTCCTTTCGGAATGCAGTAAACTTCCTTTGCAGTCTTTGCGCCCTCACCTGTTCATTTTGCTGCACGAAGATGCGGTGATGCACTTGATGCGAGTGTCTGCGGGCCTCGACAGTTTGGTGCTCGGAGAAGGACAAATTTTGGCTCAGGTGAAACAAACTCACAAACTCGCCCAGCAGTACAAAGGTGTTGGCAGAATTTTGGAACGTTTGTTTAAGCAAGCTTTGACAGCCGGGAAGCGTGTTCGCACGGAAACTAGCATTGGTACCGGTGCGGTTTCGATTTCTTCGGCGGCGGCGGAATTGGCTCAATTAAAAGGTCAACATTTAGCAACTAGCCGGATTGCGATTATCGGTGCTGGGAAGATGTCGCGCTTGTTGGTGCAGCATTTGCTATCGAAAGGAGCGAGTCATATTGCGATCGTCAATCGATCGATGCGAGGCGCCCAGGAATTAGCCGGTTTGTTTAAAGATGCTACACTGCACTTGCATTTGCTCTCGGACATGATGCAGGTAATTGCGGATTCTGACTTGGTGTTTACCAGTACAGCCGCTACAGATCCGCTGTTAAATAAAGCTAAATTAGAAGCTGTCTTAAAACCCGATCGCCCTTTGATGTTGGTGGACATTTCTGTACCGCGCAACGTTGACTCGGATGCGAAGGAATTGGCTAACGTGAAGTCGTTTAATGTGGACGATTTGAAAGCTGTGGTAGCTCAAAATCACGAAAGCCGCCGCAAAATGGCAATGGAAGCTGAGGGCTTGCTGGAACAGGAAGTAGAGGCTTTTGATGTCTGGTGGCGCAGTCTAGAAACTGTTCCTACCATTAGCTGTTTGCGGGATAAGATTGAATTGATTCGGGAACAAGAGTTAGAAAAAGCTTTGTCGCGTCTGGGTTCCGAGTTTTCGGAGAAACATCAAGATGTGATTGAATCTTTAACAAGAGGGATTGTGAATAAGATTTTGCACGATCCGATGGTGCAGTTGCGGGCGCAGCAGGATATTGAGGCGCGCCGACAAGCTATGCACACTTTGCAAACTCTGTTTAATTTGGATGTTGATGTCAATCAGCAGTACAGTTAGTTGCGGGTTTTTTCGATTCAAATTCAGTTAATTGCACGTTATATTTGTAGGGATACGGCAATGCTCACGGGTGTCAACTTAAGTCTGAAATCATTTGTATCTCTCGTTTGTCGCCGAGTCTAGATCCCCCCTAGCCGAGGGCGGGCACTCTTGGCACCGCCCCTACATTCGGGGGGGGACAAGAGTGCTCTTGCGTCCCCCGAGTATCCGGGGGATTTAGGGGGATTTAGACTTTGCTAGAGGGGACAAGATTACTCTCAAAGTCCCCCTTCTTAAGGGGGATTTAGGGGGATCTGGTTTGGGATAAAAGCG
>JAYUGZ010000913.1:0-7305 GCA_043767465.1 Cyanobacteriota bacterium | reverse complement strand
ATTTCCGATTCAGAAATATCCCAACTTTCTATTATTCCTGCCACATCGCGAACAACCTGACTAACTTCGTGAGGCAAAGTACCGCCGTTAGTATCGCAAAGCACCAGCCATTCTGCACCAGCATCCGCCGCCACTTCTAAAGTTTTAATTGCATATTCGGGATTGTGTTTGTAGCCATCAAACCAGTGTTCTGCATCATAAATAACGCGCCTTCCCTGACTCCGTAAAAATTCAATAGTATCTTGAATCATCGCCAAATTTTCTTCTAGCGTCGTCTTCAAACTTTCAATCACGTGCAAATCCCACGACTTGCCAAACAGCGTTACCCAGCGAGTACCCGCAGACAAAATAGGCTGCAACATTTCGTCATTAGCTGCCGTTTTCCCCGGCCGTCTAGTCGAACAAAAAGCGACAACTTCTGCTTGAGTTAACGGCTGTTCTTTCAGCCGCCAAAAAAATTGTACGTCTTTGGGATTCGCCCCCGGCCAGCCACCTTCAATAAAAGGAATTCCTAAACTGTCTAACTGTCGAGCTATCCGTAGTTTGTCTTCGAGAGATAAGCAGAGTCCCTCGCACTGAGCGCCGTCTCGCAACGTGGTATCGTAGATCCAGAGCCGATTTGTCATGGGAATTCTCAATTAGAATTTGGTAATATATGACTTATCATATTAGATGAAATTATTTGAAATAAATGCGATAATATATAGGAAAATTAACATAAATCTAATTGGGGTAAATTGCTGTGGTCAAAGTACAAGCGCAAGGAAAAACATTTGAGTGCGATCGCGGAGCGAATCTCCGTGAAGTTTTGCTGAAAAACGGCATCGATCTCTACAATGGCAACGCCAAAGTCATCAACTGTCACGGTTTGGGCACTTGCGGCACCTGCGCCGTCACCGTCGAGGGTGCAGTTTCCGATCGCGAGTGGCGCGAAACAGCGCGACTTTCGCTTCCTCCCCATTCTCCCGCATCGAACCGCCGTTTGTCCTGCCAAACTAAGGTTTTAGGCGATATTAAGGTGACAAAATATGACGGTTTCTGGGGCCAGGGCTCGGAGACTGCGTGGAAACCTCAAGGATAGATTTTTGGTGCCCGAAGGCCGATCGGACGATCGCCTTGCAAGATAATATGTAAGACTTGCCCAAAAATTCTCAATGTAAGGTGCACACACCAGCACCTTACTCTCAAGAATGCCCAGAGGTAAAACCAGCCAGAAAGTCCATAGAAAAGTCCATGAATTCATCTCAAGATATTCTGATTATTGGCGGCGGAATTATCGGCCTTTCCCTGGCAGTTGAACTGAAGTTGCGAGGGGCATCTGTCGCCGTTCTCACTGCCGATTCTCCACAACCGACGGCCCGGGCTGCCGCCGGAATGCTCGCCCCCCAAGCTGAACGAATTCCCCCGAGTCCGATGCTGGATTTGTGCTTGCAAAGTCGCTCCCTGTATGCTGCCTGGGTGGAACGGCTGGAAGAGATTACGGGGCTGAAAACGGGATATTGGCGATCGGGAATTCTGGCACCAGTTTGTCAAAATGAGCCTCAACAACAGCCGTGTTTGTCAAACCTTAATTCTCAATGGTTAGACAGAGACGCGATTCGCCAACATCAATTGGGATTGGGTGCAGAAGTAATCGGCGGTTGGTGGTATCCCGACGATGCTCAAGTGGACAACCGCGCTTTATTCCGGACGCTTCAAGCCGCAACTAAAGAATTAAAAATAGAGATTATTCAAGACACGGCAAAGGAAATTATTCGACAGGGAAACCGAGTTTTTGGCGTGGAAACAACGGCAAGAAAATTGCAAGCTGAGCGTTATATTTTGGCAGCAGGGCCTTGGTCTGAGAAGTTATTGGATGTTCCAATTTTTCCTAGAAAGGGGCAAATGCTGTCAGTATGCGTACCAGAAGATTATGGAATGATTCAGCCGCTGCAAACCGTTTTATTCGGCACTGGCATTTATATTGTCCCGCGTCAAGATGGCAGAATTATTATCGGTGCAACTAGCGAAAATGTGGATTTCACCCCTGGAAATACGCCTGCGGGAATCCAAAGTTTGCTAGCAGGAGCTATTCAGTTATATCCCGAATTGCAGAATTATCCGATTCTAGAGTTTTGGTGGGGATTTCGGCCTGCTACGACGGATGAGTTGCCGATTTTGGGCGCGAGTGCTTGGGATAATTTGACGTTGGCGACGGGGCATTATCGCAATGGCATTTTGTTGGCTCCGGTGACGGCTAAATTGTTGGCTGATTCGATTTGGAATCAAAAAATAGATCCGTTATTGGCTGCTTTTCATTATGCGAGGTTTGCATCTTCATGACTTACCCAAATCGGACGTACGCTTGAAACCGCGTCTATACAAATGAAGTCCGCCTCCGCGGACTGAATAAGATAATGTAATTAAAACCGCTCGGTCTTCAACCCGCGGAGGCGGGTGAGTGTTTGTCTAGGCGCGGTTGAAACCGTAGGTCCGATTTTACTCGTAATTAGTTTTCATCCTGTTTTTTGGGTAGGTTCAATTCCCTGCATTTAAGCGCAGCCAAATCGTAAGCATTTTGGTAATCTGTACCACCTAACATGACATCGCCGTAATATTCATAAGGTTGATTTCCATAAACCGGCAGGGGATCGTCTTCTGGATAATCTTCTTTTGACTCATCTAGAATTGCTTTGAGTTTCTTGACGTTCAATCGCTGGGCGGGGAAGTAATGAATGTCTTGAGCGCTGAAGCCGAGATGCGGAAAAGTTGGGTCAACAATTCGCTCGTTGAGTTCAATCCAGCTATACTCGATGGGTTTGTAAGGTGCTCCGGGTGCAGCTAAAAATCCTTGGACGTAGATTGCACCTTCGGTGGTTAAGGCTGCTTTGGAAGCGTTATCAAAACAGTTTTTTCGGTTGCTTTTGATGCGAGTGGCGATTTCAATAGAAAGCGTCTCATCTAACAGTTCGCTCATAATTCCTTCGAGTCGCGTGTGCGATTAGATTGTAGCAAGTCGGAGCTGTCTTTGAACACAAAAAACGCGCACTTGCGATCGCTGCTCAAATTCCCGTTTCCGTGAGTCGGGCCAATATCCTCTGCGGTGGTGGATGTGTCAAGTTTGGCTTGCGGGGGGGTTTGTTGCACGCGACAGAGGCGCGATACAGGCTGGAAAGTCGATCGCCCGCCTCATCCTCCCGACGGATAAAAAGATTTGGGAGTCGCGCAATTGTTGAGAGTGCGATCGGGCTAGGGCTTAGCCCCTAAACAGTAGCAATTTTTGGCGCTGGTGACACCATGCACAGTTTTTTCTGCAAACAAGCCAGAATTGTGATAACCTCATAGATGTGCGAAAATCGGTTCTAACTAAAAGTAACCGTTGGAAGAAACGGGGAAAGTTGGGCGCGCAAATAGTGAAAGAGGTCTCACTAGGCGTTCATCTGCAAATGCCGGATAAACACCTAATTTAACCCCCCAATTTTAAAACTTATTTAAAAGTGACAGCTTCTGCAAGGTTCGTTAATTGATTTATCAGCATCCTAGAACCCCTCGGATTGCGCCTATCAGACCACCTAATATTTCCATAGAACCAGCTACAGTTGCAAGATGTACACCTAATGTGGCAGCTATTGTATCTAGGCTTGCTCCTGCCATAATGAGTCCTACTAATGTTGTAGCGATCCCTGCAATCCCAACCCCTGTACTTGCAATAAACACGCCTGAACCAACAACTAGACTAATGATTATTGGAAGTTGCCACAATGAAGGATTAGCACAACTGCTTCCAACCTGTCCAACTATAAATTGAGTGATTTCAGGTAATTGTGTGAAGTAAATTATTTCCATGCTTGCTCTTCTAGGAATTAACGTTATAATTAAGTGTTCCCGCTGCATTCAAAAGTCTCACACCAGTTTAAAGCTGAATGATTGACTGATCTATTCCCAGCACTGTCCCAACCAAAGACAGGACTTACGTATCAAGCCTTCATAACCTGGTTTTGTACTAAATCTGCGGGCCACAACCAAGGTATGTGTAAAAAAAAAATGATTTCTGAACACCAGTGCGTAAGTCCTAAAAGACTGAAGCCACTTGACTAGATATTGAATTATAGATGCAGCATCAAAACTTAATTATAAGAAATCCTACCGTATATTTTGTATCGAGTCAAGTTATACTCAACAAAAATATTAAGATTCTCCATTTTTTGAGATTTGCGGTACAGCATCCTTTATTTTTCCAGGATTACCGCAGTTTTTTAGTCAAAGCCGATCGCCCATACAGCCCACAAATAACAAATTTTCGGGAGTCGCCGAATGTTTGAGAGTGCGATCGAGTTAGAGCTTGGCGCCTAAACAGTAGCGATTTGTGGCGGTGGTGACACGCAGCACAGTATTTTCTGCAAACAAGCGAGAATTGTGATAACCTCATAGATGTGCGAAAATCGCTTCCAACAAAAAGTAACCGTTAGAAGAAACGGGGAAAGTCCGGTGTAAGTCCGACGCTGTCCCGCAACTGTAATGAGATAATAAAGTCTCTTAGTCAGAATGCCCGCCGATATCGCCAACCTATTCTTTTTCGTCTACGAGGTATAGATGATAGTTGATTTAGCATTTTTTAAAGTCATGTACTATGGCGATAAATCCGAATGAAAAGCGCCATCAAAAAGTCTGATTTTGTGCTAGCTCCTTACATGAAGAGTAACAATCTTAAAGCTAGTTTACAAATATTTAATACAGTAATCCCCTATATATTTTTATGGTTTTTAGCATTTAAAGCTGCTGCCATTTCTGTATTGATTTTGCCGCCGATATTGGTGTTGATGACACTTTTTTCAGGACGATGTTTCTCATTGATGCACGATTGCGGACACTATTCTCTGTTTAGTTCCAAAAAAGTCAATCGCACGGTGGGCTTTCTGCTCGGTATCATCAATGCAATTCCTCAGTACCCGTGGTCGAGGGGACACGCTTACCATCACAAAAATAATGGTAATTGGGATATGTACCGAGGCCCTTCGGCGTTGACATCCACCGAAAAGTTTGCGGCACTTAGTCCCTTTAATCAAAAAATCTATCAATTGCTCAGACACCCGTTGATGCTGTTTCCTGGTGGTTTTTTCTACCTGATTATCAAACCCAGACTCGCGCTGATTTTGGGGAGTGTTGGTTTTGTCAAACACACTTTTGATAGTCTAAATCACGATTTGGGCATGGGTTTATCTAGAATAATTGCTTCTTATAAATCCAAACATTGGTATACGACGGCTGAGTTTTGGGATTTACTGTTCAACAATATTTGTGTTGTTGGTAGCTGGTTTTATCTGGGTAACTTACTTGGGGTTGGCTTTTTCTGGAGTGTGTACTCAATTGTGATGACTTGCTCGGCGGCGATATTTATCTGTATTTTCTTTGTACAGCATAACTTTGAGGGTTCCTACGCTCATAAAACAGAGGGTTGGGACTATCTGCTTGGCGCAATTGAAGGCAGCAGTTATCTAAAATTACCAACTATTCTCAATTGGTTTTCGGCTGATATTGCTTACCACAATATTCATCATCTCTCTGAGCGCATCCCTAATTACAATCTTCGGGCGTGTCACAATGCTAATCTGCACCTGCTTGGCAATTCAAGAATTCTGACAATTCGCGAGATTCCTGATTGTTTCAAGTTCATTCTTTGGGATGCTGATTCTGATAGCCTGCAATCGATCGCCTTATTTAGACAACAAGCACAAATAAAATTCGTCAATCTAGAAGACGGGCGCGGTTGAAACCGCGTCTACACAAGCAAAACCCGGATGGTGCGCGGGTTGAATAACAACGAGCGGTTAAAATTATGTTTTCTTCGACCGTCCCTCTGAACTCAGACATCGTTTGTGTAGACTAGGTGTCAACCGTACGTCTGATCTTGGTCTGAATTGGTTACAATAATTCAATAGCTTTTGTCTGCAATTTCACGTTAGATTCTATTCTGGAGATCGCGTAAAAAATGAATTTATTTGTTGTTGTTGGAGTTCTGTTTGCACTACTGGCGATCGCCCTTCTGATCTATTTAACCACGGCTCGCCCTTATCAATCATCCGACTCCGTGGCCAATTCCTACGACGAATGGACGGAAGACGGAATTCTAGAGTTTTATTGGGGCGAACATATCCACTTGGGACATTACGGTACGCCGCCGCAACGGAAAGATTTCCTCGCAGCTAAATCGGATTTTGTGCATGAAATGGTGCGCTGGGGAGGCTTGGATCAATTACCTGCTGGTACTACCGTCTTAGATGTGGGCTGTGGAATTGGTGGTAGCAGCCGGATTCTGGCGCAGGATTATAAGTTTGCAGTCACCGGGATTACTATCAGCCCGCAGCAAGTTCAACGTGCTCAAGAATTAACTTCCCCAGAGCTCGATTTGCAGTTTCGGGTGGATGATGCGATGGCGCTGTCGTTTCCAGATGCGAGTTTTGATGTGGTTTGGTCGATCGAAGCTGGGCCGCATATGCCAGATAAAGCCGTGTTTGCGAAAGAGTTAATGAGAGTCGTCAAGCCCGGTGGCGTGCTGGTTGTGGCGGATTGGAATCAAAGGGACGATCGCAAAATCCCGCTCAATTTCTGGGAGAAACCCGTGATGCAGCAACTGCTGGATCAATGGTCACATCCGGCTTTTTCAAGCATTGAGGGCTTTTCAGAACTTTTAGAAGAAACGGGGTTTGTGGAGGGCGCTGTAACCACCGCAGATTGGACGCAAGAAACCCTTCCTTCCTGGATAGATTCTATCTGGCAAGGTATAGCTAGACCGGCCGGATTAGTGCGTTTTGGTGTATCGGGTTTCATCAAGTCTCTGCGAGAAGTACCGACTCTTTTACTAATGCGTTTAGCCTTTGGTGCGGGGCTTTGCCGCTTTGGAATGTTCCGCGCAGTCCGAGCAAATTCGGCGGCAGAATTGACAGCAGCAAGTTCTAGCAAAACGATGACGGGTGTTTAGCGATCGCCTGAAAAATCAAAAACTGTCAGAAGGTATCCGCTCAATAAATCGGGGTAGACTACCGTGTTGGAAAGGATTTTGGGATGTTTGAGGCTCGTTAGTGAGCGATTTCCCCCGATTTATTTAGCTAATACCTTTTTCAGATGATATAATGTATGCTGTCTTAGAGTTGACTTTAAACAAATAGATTGCTATGACAGAGGATTTTCAAAATGATGTCATCAAGGCTGTTAACTGCGAAGTAAATCTTGGTGAATCTGTGTTAAATGCATATATGCTTCCCAGTGGTGAGAAGCGCCTGGGTGTTGAGAATATAGGAGCTACTTTGGGATACTTAGATGGCTTCT
>JAYUGZ010000912.1:0-7311 GCA_043767465.1 Cyanobacteriota bacterium | reverse complement strand
TAACTTGGAGTTTGTTTGCCATTTGACTTAACTCCTATAATCTTTTGTGCGGGGTTGGCAGGACTAATTTGCTGCTGCTGTTACTATTATAGCAAATTATTTGAGCAATTGGTAATTGATAATTGGGAATATTGCAAAGGCTAAGAAACCGGGTTTCTTACACAATCTGGGTTGGTGGCAAAATATATCGGAAGAAACCCGGTTTCTGGGAACATGACAATTAATGACTAATGACTAATGCCTAAAACCTCAATTCGTATTCAGCGGTAACGCGATTGTCTCCTTGAAAATTGGTGGAACTTCTCAGCAGGATTTTGTCGTTTAAACGATACCGCAAATTAAACTCCGTCGGCTGATTTGCTGACAAAACTCGAATGATTGATGCTGAAAGATTGCGCGTGATATCGGCACCAACTTCTAAGCCTATACCGAGGGAACCTGCACCGGAAGTGGCCCCAGAACCCGATCGCGCTGTTTGACCTTCATTACCCCTAATTCGAGTCGGAAACAACCGGAATTCGCTCAATCCGGTGGCGTTGGTAATCACAGATTGCAGGTTGTTAAATAAACCTGCACCGGCTAAATTGGCGATCGCCAGTGTACTGTCTCCCTGTCCTAAAGTCTGCACGAAACTGCCACCTAATAGCGCTACAATCTCTGTTTGCGATCGCCCTGGAGAGCTCCTCAACTCCAGATTCTCCGCCAACCCAGAGGCTTTACCCTGCACTAACGCTTGAATTCGGACACTCCGCACACTGCCGAAACTTGTCGGTTCATCGGCTATTTCAGAGGCGACAGATGTTCCCGGAGTGCGGAACCGCGTTACTTCCTGCACCGAAGTTGCTAATCTCACATCCAACGTCGGATCGAGTCCTTGTGCTGGTACAAAGGTAGCAGTTTGTGGGTATCCCTTATCTAACTTAAACTGCGTGGTAAACAAATTCACCGAGCCCGAAGTCAACCGAATCGTACCCGCAGGGCGAATATCCTCTAAAGTTCCATTCACCGTTAAAGCCCCAGTCGCCTGAAAATTTAATATCGGTGCACTTGTTACCCGCACGCCCCGGCCCAACTTCAGTTGCAAATCGTTTAATCCAACTTCAAAGGAAGGGGAAGTCGCAGAGGAAGGCGAAGTCGGAGTTGCAGGAGTAGTAGAAACCTCAGTCGGAGTCGCAGGGGAAGGGGAATCGGAAGAAGCTAACTTAGTTCCACCACCGCCCGCGCTGGGGAGAAACACTTCGCCGTCGTACAGTTCAACGTTACCGCTCAACTGCGGCCGCAAAGCTGTTCCCGTTGCTTGGACTTGACCGACTACGCCACCACGGTACAATCCTCTAAGATTCAATCCCAATTTGTCGAGATTGACAGCCAACGGATTCGCGGCATCGACATCGCCCTCCGCAAAGGGCACAGACAACGGAATCACGCCCTGGGCTACAACTTCTCCCTTACTCAATTGTCCCCGAATTCCCTCTACCCGAATTCGATCGCCCTCAAAGCGCACTGCCCCAGTCAGCCCTGTAATCGGTTCTGGGAAAGCCCGCGCCCGGACGGTGGCATTTTCAAAATTGGCAATTCCTTGCGCTAAAGGCTGTTGCAGCGTCCCTCCGACGCGAATTTGTACCTGTCCCTTGCCGCTGACCCAAGCAATTTGTGGAGTCAAGACATTAATAATTGCTAATCCTTCATTCTGCAAATTTGCCCTCAAATCTATTTGATTGCTGTCAGCTTTGACAGCAGCAAAAGGTAACTCAAAGGGCAAACTTCCCTGCACTTCAATCGGTTCGGTTTGAGTGATCAAAGCGCTGCCGCCAAAATTGACGCGGGCGTTACTATAACTGAAACTCCCATCGGCTTTTTTAATCGGTTCTCCGTTTAGCGTCCCGTCAAGCAAACTTAATTCCCCGGTGGCTTGCGGATTTTCCAAACTGCCGGCTAAGTTCGCCCGCAAATTTAAGTTTCCGGTTACGTCCACAAAGGGCAATTCGATGAGTTTTGCCAACTCTTCCACGGGTAAATTTTCGATCCGCAACTGCCCGGATTGGGCTTTCTGTCCGAGTTGTCCCGAAAATCCGATCGCACTTTTGCCCGATCGAATTTCCAGAGGTAAAATAGTTAAAATCCCATCCTGAAAACTGCCCTCAATGCTGAACTGGTTGGCGACATATTTTCCCCACTGCCAATTATCGCCTTTAACGTTAAATTGAGCTTGTACGCCCGTTCGGAGAGAACCTGCAACCGCAATTTCTCCGCCAAACGTTCCCTGCAATTGAGATAACGCGGGCAATTTTTCCGATGATTTTACTGCTTGCTGTTGCTGCAAAATTACTTCGATTTCTGCCAAGCGGCGCAACTGTTCGATTAGCGCAGCTTCCGGTTCTCCGACTGCAACGGTTTGTACGTCGCCACTGTTACCGTAAACCGGAGGTTTTAAGCCTCTCGCCAAATCTCCTAAATTGAAATATTGCAAAGCCGCTAAAACTTGCTGCAAATTTCCCTGCTGGATGTTCACTTTCCCGGCAAATTCGGGGTTTGCGCCTGCTTTGACGTTGCCGGAAATTAAGTATTGACCTGTACCTTGACGGAAGATACCGTTTGTGAGAGTGGCGCTGCCGTTAGCATAGCTGAATTCGGCTTGGAAACTGTCACCTTTAATGTAGCCGATCGCAGGTTGGGCGATCGCAATTTGTCCAGTTGCTTGCAAAGTCGCTGGATTCAACGGCATCTTCCAACCGGGGACATTGACTTGTCCTGACACCGTACCAGTTATCGGCCCCAAACCGGCCTCTTTTCCCGGTGATAGATTCAAAGCAGCGAGGGGAAAATCGCTTAAATTAACTCGCAAAGTTTCGCCCTCAGTTTGGCCGCGGGCTATCGATTCCCCGCGTTTAACTAAGAATGATGTCGGTAAAAACGATCGATTTAAGGCGACTTCGATTTTGTCGCTGACGCCGGCCAAACGCAAATCTACACTTTTATCGGAACTCGCAGTCACTTTCCCCGCCAGTACCGAGTCAAAAGCGACTTGATTTACTGCTAAATTCCGCACTTCCACGTCGCCAACTAAACTCAGGGCGGCCAATGTTCCGGTGAGGCGGCCAGTAAAATCGACATTGCCGCGGACAGGCTGATTTTTCTCTGAAATATTTTTGACACCAATTGGTGTCAAAAATGCCAACTGTTCTGCTGGCAAGGCTTCCAGGTTAAAATTGGAGAGTTTTACATCCAAATCTAGATTGGAAATTGACGGTAATCCTTTCCCAGCCAACTCAACACCGACAAATCCGCTGGCTGTCAAACCGCGAGTTGCAGCTTGTTCCACTTCTATCCGTTTGCCATCCCAATTAAATATTGCCTCAAAAGGTTGTTTGAGAAACGGCAATTCGGAGATGCGGAAACTGCCGCCGGCGCGAACATTTTGTAGGGGCGGTGCCCCCGTGCCCGCCCGTTCCCCCGTGCCCGCCCCAATCGGGCCGGATAAATTGACATTGCCGTTAAATAGGCCTCGCAGCAAGGGGAGATTTTGGGCTTGGGAAACTAAACCGCTGCCTTGCAAGCTTTGGCGCTGGGCTTCAAAGGCTTTCTGGAAGCGACTTAGGGCAATTTGGTCGCCTTCTATTGAGGCGCGCCAATTCCCGGATTGCGCGCTGCCTTTGGCGTTGACAATTCCGCCACCGTTGGCGAGTCGAATTTGTCCGTCGCCGTTGGCGGTGATGCCGTTGCTGGTTAAATTATCTGTATTTCCCAAAATTCGGATTTTGCCGTCGAGGGTTCCGGCAATTTCTCGCGGTAAATTGGTTGTCAGTAAACCTGTTTGTTTGAGGGTTTGTTCTAAATTGCTGACGGTAACTCCGTTGGTTTCGAGAAATGCTTGCCAGTTGCCGTTTTCCAATTTTGCCGTAGTATCGATCGCCCCTAGTCGATCGACCAAAACCCGTCCTTCCCCACTAGCACGAATTCCTTTAGCTGTCAAGTTATCCAAACTGCCCGCCGCTTGGAATTGGCCGTTAACTCTGCCGTCAAATCCTTTTGGCAAAGTCGCCGTCAGGGTAAACAGTTGGGTATCGCGGACTGTTTTTTCTAAGCGACTGAGAATAACTTGATCGAGATCCGCGACAGCTAGCCAGCGCCCAGCATCTAATTTTCCCTTAAAATCAACAGTACCGTCGGCAATATTCAGTTTACCGCTGCTGTTGACAGAAACATCGGCGACGCTTGATTTGTCAAGACTTCCCGCCGCTTGAATTTGATTCGATATTTGTCCGTCAAGCGATTTTAGATTTTGGATTTTGGATTTTAGATTGGTATATTGTTCTTGCTTTTCGGGATTGAAGGCTGAAGCTACATCTAACAGCGGCAATCCTAAATTTACCAGGCTGCTGATGGAAGTGCGATCTGTTGCTGCGGTTGCTTGCCAGTTTCCCGCTGCCAATTCTCCTTTAAAATTGACATTGCTACCGCCCAGATTTAGTTTGCCACTACCGTTGACATTAATTGCGCTAGCGGTCAAATTGTCAAGACTTCCAGAAGCTGTAAATTGACTCGATAGCTGGCCATCAATCGATTTTAGATTTTGGATTTTGGATCTGAGATTGCTATTTTGCTGATTTTCGGGATTAATTGCTAAAGCAACATCTAACAGCGGCAATCCTAAATCTACCAAGCGACTGATGGAAGTGCGATCGGTTTCTGCGGTTGCTTGCCATTTTCCGTCTGTCAATTCTCCTTTGAGATTAACACTGCTGTCGGCAATCTTAAGTTTACCGTTGGTGCTAAGATTGATGCCACTAGCGGTTAAATTGTCAAGATTTCCCGAAGCTTGGAATTCTCCGGCTAGTTGTCCACCAAGAGATTTGAGATTTTGGATTTTGGATTTTAGATTGTTTTGATTTGCGGGTGATTGTAGGGTTAAAAATGGCAAGCCAATATCAAGTAAGGGATTTATTGCAACTTTTTCAGTTTTCCCAGAAGCTTGCCAGCGGCCTGATTCTAGTTTGCCATTAACATCAACTATACTATCAGCAATATTCAACGTTCCTTTGCCGCTAGCAGTTATAGCATTTAAACTAAAATCGTCCAGAGTTCCGGCTGCTTCTGCGGTTCCGGTGAACAAACCTGCTAATTCAGGAGGCAAATTCAGACCCGGTACGACTTGCTGTAAACTATTTACAGCCACGCGATCGCCCTTTAGTATAGCTTCCCACCGACGGTCTTTGATCGCCGCATCCACATTTACAGTAGCATCGCCAATTTTCACAACCGTATTTTGCAAATCCGCCGAATTTCGTCCGGCGCGAATTTCGCCACTAGCCGGGAAAGTTCCTTGATTTGCTTGCCATTGAGCTCTAGCTTGGATGTTATCTAACGGGCCGAAAACTTGAGCTTTGGCGGACACACTACCAATTTTAACAGCAGCGGGAATCGGGAGAGCGTAAATTTTGGCGAGATCATCTGCGGGTACATTTTCCGCTTGCAAATCAAACACCAAACCCGATCGCGAATTCTGACTTCCCAACGCGATATCTATTTCACCTTTCCCGCCAATTTTACCACCCGCCGCCGGCATTAGCAATATTTCGCTCAAAGTCAAAGCTAGAGAGGAAAACGGCAAAGTTGACGATGGAGAATTCGGAGTTGGGCTTTGAGCTGTTCTCCCGCGTTCCAGCTTAAAATTAGTGCTAACATTGTTTAATTGCAGGCGATCGACTGTAGCGGGTTTTGTCGAGGCGATCGTACCTGTCAACACTGGATTTGCAACGGTTCCAGTCAGCTTACCATCCGCCTTAACTTCTCCGGCAACAGAAACCGGCAATACAACTTTTTTCCCTAACTCTGTCTCCACCGCACTGACAACACTTGCCACGGCGATCGGTGGGACATTAGTTATCACATTCAATTGAGCTTGTTCGAGATTAAAATTAGTTCCAGTTGCCACTGTTCCGGCTATTTGAACAGGAATTAAACCGTAATTACCAGTCAAACTATCGACAATCACATTAGTTCCCTGAAACCGCAATTGACCGCTACTATTTTGGATAATCTGTTTCAGCGGTTTGATACTTGCCTGCACTCCTGCAAAACTCGCAGTTCCAGTAATTCCAGATAATTTATTATCTCGCACTTGCAAGGTAAAGTTGCCATTTGCCAGACCTTTTTGGAGAGAAACGCCGGGAACTTTTAGCAAGCGATTAATGTCGGACAAAGGCAAGTTTTGAGCTTGCAATAGCAGGTTAGTTTGAGCCGCAGGCAACAGAGAATCCGCCTTGACTGCAAAATTGTCATTATTAGTAAACTGACCGTTAAATTCGTAGAGAACGCGCTGATTTTGCTCGCGAAATAGAACGCTGCCATTTTTCAGACTTACGGAAATCGGAGCCGAAATTTTCTGCCCGACTGCGGGACTAGGCACCAAAACTGCGCCGACATCTTCAACTCGAATTGCCTCAATTTCAGTTTTAAATAAACCCGGAGGTTTTTTGTCCTGGGTGGGGAGATTAACCCAGCGACCTTGATTATCCTGTTCGATATAAGCGCTGGATTTGACTAAAGTAATATCTAATTTGAGAGTGCGATTGAACAGCAGTTGCCAGATTGAAAATTGCACTTCTACTGCTTCTGTGGAAGCGTAATCGGGATCGGTAGGAGTTGCAGGTACGGTCGATCGACCAAACCGCAAACTTGTCGGAGAAAATCGCTCCAAACGTCCGATTTGCACTGGCCGTTTCAGTGTCTGACTGACCTCAGATGCCACAATCGGAGCTAACTTTTCGCGCACCCACTCCCGTGCGGCCACCGCCCCAACCAAGGCGACAAGGCCCAATCCCGTACCGCTCAGCAGCAGCAGACGCCACCAGCGGCGCCCGGATCGAGGTGCGAGTTGAATTTTGTCATCGTCCGAGTTAGTCATGCGTGTTTCTCAAAGCTTGTGAGCATTCGGGAATTGAGGAAATCAGCCGATTTTAGACAGGTGCAATTTCTGCGATTTGTCAGCCCGCCTTCTGCCTTTGCTAGACTCAAAACTGAGGGCTAAAGTGCCGATCGCCAGATGATTCACCCAAGCGAGTTTGGGAGCAGACCCCATAAACCTTTACCAAACTTAATAAAAACACGCAACACCACCTAAAACCCAGTCCTCCAACTCCCCGAAATTCTCAAAGAGCCCCACGCGTTCGAGATCAACCGTCAATCTCAAATCTTAAATCTAAAATCGACTAATTGGTGGCCCGATCGCTTCTAAGATAAAAAAACGGTGGTTAAGAAGGTCTTTAAAACTTATGCGAGTGTTCGTCTTACTCTTCAATGCCCGCACCG
>JAYUGZ010000911.1:0-2953 GCA_043767465.1 Cyanobacteriota bacterium | reverse complement strand
AGTTCCAAACAACCCCAAAAAATACGAACCAGACCCCAACGGAAACCCCTAAAGTGACGGTACGGGGACGCGCTGAACTCAATTTTTCAATCTTCTATTCGCGCAGATTTGTACCAATTCGATTGGTGAACTAAAGTGTGGCTGCACCAATTCCGATCGGTGAGGGGATAGTCTACCCGGTAGTGACCGCCGCGACTTTCCGTGCGAAACGCAGCACTTTTGAGAATTAAGTAGCCAATATCCAATAAATTGCCAACTTCCCCCCAATTTCGCAAAACCGAGCTATTCTGGGCATCAACAGGGGAAAAATCAATAATTTGTCCTGGCTGCAAATTCAGCAAAGCTTGACTCAAAGGCAAAGAGGCAAATTCTTGGCGCCAAATCTCAACTTGGACGATCGCACTTTCCAAATCCCGTTGTCCGCGGCAAATTCCCGCACTTTGCCACACCAAACTCGGCAATTCGATCCGCAACTTGTCGATCGTCTCAATTTCCTGTTGTGAAATCGATTTTTCCCAGATTTCCCCGGAATCGAACTCATCTGGTAAAGTCTCGGACTTTTCACCTTCTACCTGCAAAAGTCCCATCTGCGCGCCAAAAACCAGACATTCCAGCAGCGAATTGCTCGCCAACCGATTAGCGCCGTGTACCCCCGTGCTCGCAGTTTCTCCCACCGCGTACAAACCCGGAATCGAAGTTTGGTTGAACTTGTCAGCCACAATCCCTCCCATCCAGTAATGGGCGGCGGGCGTGACGGGTATCGGTTCGGAAAAAATATCAATTCCCCAGTCGGCGCACACTTGAATAATATTGGGAAACCTGTAGCGCAGTCGATCGACCGCAATCGATCGCAAATCCAGCCAAACATGAGGTTCCCCCGTCTTCTGCAAGTGGCTGAAAATAGCGCGGCTAACGACATCGCGAGGGGCGAGTTCCCCGCTGGGGTGATAGTCAAAAGCAAAGCGATATCCCTTGCTGTCCACCAAATGAGCACCTTCTCCCCGCACCGCTTCGCTAATCAGAAACCGAGGCGCGCCCGTTTTGCTGAGGGCTGTCGGGTGAAACTGCACAAATTCTAAATCTCGCAGCAGCGCCCCGGCGCGCCACGCAATTGCCACTCCGTCCCCGGTACTTACCGACGGATTGGTGGTTTGAGCAAAAACCTGTCCGCCGCCGCCTGTAGCGAGCACTACTGCCTCTGCTCGGAGCCATTTGACTCGGGAGTCGCAAATTGAGCTAATGCCCTGACAGCGACCGTTTTTGTCGAGCCACAGGCTCAAAGCAAAGGCAGGGGAGATGAGTTGAATGTTTTTGCGGCTTAATACTTTTGCTGTCAGCGTACTGATAACCGCTTTCCCTGTGGTGTCGGCGGAGTGGAGGACTCGGCGGCGGGAGTGGGCTGCTTCTAGGGTGAGGGCTAAATCTGGGCCCGTGCGATCGAATGCAACGCCCATTTTTACCAGGGAGTCAATGCAGGCTGGAGCTTCTTCGACTAAAAACTTGACCGCTTCCAAATCGCAAAGACCTGCTCCCGCAGCCAGTGTATCCTGAACGTGCAGTGCTGCTGAATCTTCTGGGGCGATCGCCGCAGCAATCCCTCCTTGGGCCCAATCGCTGGCAGAAACAGGCAGGATATTTTTATTAATCAAGCCTACGTGCAAATGTTCTGGGAGGCAAAGTGCCGTGTATAAACCGGCTGCGCCAGCACCTATTACCAATACGTCAAATTTGTCAGTCATATACCAGAAGGAAGAAGGAAGAAGGAAGAAGGAAGAAGGAAGAAGGAATATCTAATAAAATCAATAATTTGAGAAATTCAAAAGGTGCTACCCGCCAAGGTGGTTGCTATGCTGGGCATTCAGGCGATTTGAGATTTTACATTTTAGAATTAATTCTGAAAAATTAAAGGCAGAAGTCATCAGCCTCAGAGAAAAAAATCTTTTCTTTCTGTCTTCTGCCTTCTGCCTTCTGCCGATCGATGAGAACCAGTTCTACCTAGTCATAAAGACCATTATTCAACCTGGTATCTCCTTCAATAAAGACTGATTCGACATCAGTGACTGTGAATTTGTCCATGTTAGCTTGCAGCACCTTTTTTTGAGGTTCCGTTAAGCCTGAAATGTTGAGTACCTCCTCAACTTTTTCGTAAGGAGCATTCTTAATAATTAGTCCAGCTAAAGTGGGATACAACCCTCGAAATTCCCGAAAGTCACGGACGGCGCTGTTGTTCAAATCAAGTTTTTTGCCGTATTCTGTGGCAAGCTTGTCATCGGCGCGATTGGTTCTCACCGGAGCTTCCACAGCTAGGAGCGAGGATGATGGCAATACGATGCGGCTCAATGTCCCCGCGATCGCGCTCATGTCTCCAGCCCATGCAAAGCAGCCCAGCACTAAACCCAATACTGCCAATAGACGACCCAATCGTTTCATGAAGTTTTGTCTCCCAATTTCATACACAGCATTTATCTAGAGACTACCATTTTGCTTATGCAGTTTTTGCAACAAATCCGCAGCAGGCAGAGGACTGTTAACAAAATTTACATTGAGTTATTGACATCAGAGGCAAAATATGATATATACCGAACTTGAGGCGATCGGTTAATTTTTGCTCCGCACCCAATTTTCTACCTATCAAGAACTCTTGCCTTTGGTTTTCAGAAAAGCGTTCAAGTCAGCATAAGTACCGCCGTAAGTCACGCTGGGAGTGTCGTAACCCTTCAAATCAACGATGTGCTGCTCGAAAGCTCCCTGGGCACCCAATTCCGTCAGGTATTTGTAGGTTGTTTCTCCCACGGCGATATCCTTGCCGAGTTGTTTGGTGCAAGATTCCAGGCGAAATGCTGCGTTTACAGTATCTCCTAATGCGGTGTAGTCCGATCGATCGCTGCTACCAGAATTTCCCACCATTGCATAACCAGTATTGATTCCAGCCCCGACTCGCAACGGAAAAGGC
>JAYUGZ010000910.1:0-2957 GCA_043767465.1 Cyanobacteriota bacterium | reverse complement strand
CAGGCTTGAGTTTCCTCTGATTCGGGGTCTTCCAGCCATCTGTAGGGGTCTGATACCTTGACGCCGTGGTAATCGTCGGTTTGGTCGGCTTTGCGGGTTGTGGGGTAGCTTAAAGGGCGATCGAATTGAGTCATATTTTTCACTCTCAGTAACTTTATTCAGTTTAACCTTTTTTGCAAAATTCTCATTGCGCGACGAGATAGCAATCGCAAAGGCTGGGAAATAGCAAAATTTTCGACAGTTTCAGTGCTTGTACATCAATACGGTTCAGTTAACAATTGTCATTGCGAGAAACGTTAGCGAAGCGATCCGAAGGAAAGCAATCGCAGAGTATATTTTTTAAATTGCTGTTACTCTAAGATAGTCTTATATGAACTGTATTGGTTTATGAATTGGGCTATAAACCCGGTTGCTACGAGTTTCGCATTGAGTGACGATAAATACACAAAAAAACCGGGTTTCTGGGGTCAGCATAGTGGATTTACCATCACCAATTTTCACCTAATCCAATTCCCTCCTTCCTTCCAAAGCGCGGGCCAAAGTTACCTCATCAGCATATTCCAAATCTCCCCCCATTGGCAAACCAAAAGCGATCCGCGTCACTCGCGTAAAAGGTTTTAATAAGTGACCGATATAAAGAGTAGTAGTTTCGCCTTCCACGCTGGGACTAATAGCAATAATTACTTCACTAATATTTTGCTGGCTGACGCGGCGGACTAATGGTTGAATATTCAATTGTTCCGGGCCAATTCCATCCATCGGCGAGATGACGCCGCCAACAACGTGATATTTACCGATGTATTCCCGCGTCTTTTCTAAAGCGATTACATCCCGGGATTCTGATACTACACAAATCGTAGAAGCGTCGCGGTTGGTGTTGCGGCAAATGTCGCAAACAGGTTCAGCGGATAAGTGAAAGCATACCTTGCAGAAACCGACTTGTTTTTTGGCATCAATCAATGATTGAGCTAGGGCTTGCACATCTTCTTCTGGTCGTTTTAAAATATGCAAAGCGAGTCGCTGTGCCGTTTTTGGCCCGATTCCGGGTAAGCGCTGCAATTGTTCGATTAAACGGGCTAAGGGTCGAGTATACATGAAGGTTAAAAATTAAAGCTGTTAATGTAGGGTGTGCACCTCGCACCTTATTTATGGTGCGCAGTAGTTATTGTAGGATAGTTGGTTAAAAACTCAATCTGTGCGCAATGCGCACCCTACAAACTGTCAACTGAATGAATTAGCCTCCGCTAATCTTAGCTTTATAGCCCATTTTTTTGAGAATCTCGGCAATCTTTTGTTTGTGTTCGCCTTGAATTTCAATTTCATTTTCCTTAACTGTACCGCCTGTGCCACATTGAGCTTTTAGCTGCTTGGCTAAGTCTGCTAAAAGTTCAGGTTTCCCCTGAAATCCGCTGATGACTGTAACTGTTTTGCCACCGCGTCCTTTTCGGGATGCTTCTACTTTCAGATTTTGTTGATTTGGGGCAACTTCTGGGGTTCCGCGTTGCATGGCTGCTGAGTTGTCAACGTTGCCAAACTCGGAGTAAACTATTCGTTTGCCGTCGGTTGTTTTGTTGTCTGAATCTTGGCGTTTGGATGCTGCCATATGTTATAGTGCCTGAAGTTTTTTTACGGGTATTTGTAGTTTGAGCGGGTTGGGGTATAGTTGCGATCGCTCATTGGCGCTCTCATCTTCTACTGATTGTATTAGCCCGTCAAGGGTTGAAGGAATTATAATGAAATTTGCTCGATCGGCTCATCGTGCGCGATCGACTTTGGTACGATCGACTTGCGCGTGCGATCGACACGCCAGCCTCTAGCTTACCTGCGAATCTAAAAATCTAAAATCTAAAATCTAAAATCCTATGACTGTCACCCCCCTGCGTCTCACCACCAAAACCACCACCGCCCAACGCCCCGACTCCCTCGGCAGATTTGGCAAATTCGGCGGCAAATATGTCCCCGAAACCCTGATGCCGGCTTTATTCGAGCTCGAAGCGGCTTTCCACAAATACCGAAAAGATCCCGAATTTCAAGAGCAACTCCAAGGATTACTCAAGGATTATGTTGGCCGCCCCAGCCCTTTGTATTTTGCCGAACGTCTCACGGAGCATTATGCTAAACCAGACGGCACTGGCGCGCAAATTTACCTCAAACGGGAAGATTTAAACCACACTGGAGCTCACAAAATTAACAACGCTTTAGCTCAAGCATTGTTAGCAAAACGCATGGGCAAACAGCGGGTAATTGCTGAAACTGGTGCTGGTCAACATGGCGTTGCTACGGCCACAGTTTGCGCTCGTTTCGGTTTGGAATGCGTTGTCTACATGGGCGTTCATGACATGGAAAGACAGGCTTTAAATGTGTTTAGAATGCGCTTGATGGGTGCTGAAGTGCGACCCGTGGCCGCGGGTACGGGAACGCTGAAAGATGCGACTTCTGAAGCGATTCGCGATTGGGTGACAAATGTTGAAACTACTCATTACATTCTTGGTTCCGTAGCTGGGCCCCATCCTTACCCGATGATGGTGCGCGATTTCCATGCGATTATTGGTGTAGAAACTCGCGCTCAATGTCAGGAAAAGTGGGCTGGTTTGCCGGATATTTTATTAGCTTGTGTGGGCGGCGGTTCTAATGCAATGGGTCTTTTCCATGAATTTGTTGGGGAAGAAACTGTGCGGTTAATTGGTGTTGAAGCGGCGGGGGAAGGTGTGGATACTGATAAACACGCTGCTACTTTGACTATGGGAACTGTCGGTGTTCTGCACGGCGCAATGAGTTATTTGTTGCAAGATAATGAAGGTCAAGTAATTGAGCCACATTCGATTAGTGCGGGTTTGGATTATCCTGGTGTGGGGCCGGAACATAGTTATTTGAAGGATGCTGGTAGGGCTGAATATTATAGTGTGACTGATCAGCAAGCTTTGGATGCTTTTCAACGGTTGTCGCAGTTGGAGGGG
>JAYUGZ010000909.1:0-18838 GCA_043767465.1 Cyanobacteriota bacterium | reverse complement strand
TTTGCAATACTAAAACAATACTTTTTTCCGCCGATCGCACTTAAGCACCAATCAATGAAACATTCCGCATCCAGCCCCAGAAACAATAGCCAAACCTCTCGCTTTGACGGATTATCTTTGGACGATCGCAATCCCGACTTCATCAAACTAATGCTGCCATTGTGGGAATGGCTGTACCGCCACTATTTTCGCGTTCAAAGCGACGGCTGGCACCACGTCCCCGCACGCGGAAAAATGCTCGTTGTCGGCTCTCACAACGGGGGAATCGCCACACCGGATATGTTTATGTTCCTATACGAATGGTTTCACAGATACGGCACGGAACGCTTAGCATACGGATTGATGCACCCGACGGTTTGGCAAGTTTCTCCTGATGTCGCTGGTATGGCAGTGCGGTGCGGCGCCCTCAAAGCACATCCCAAAATGGCGATCGCCGCTTTGCGAAAAAATGCCCCAGTTCTCATCTATCCCGGCGGTGCCCAAGATGTTTTTCGCCCCCACCACTTGCGGAACAAAATCTACTTTGCCGGACGTAAAGGATTTATTAAATTAGCATTGCGAGAAGAAGTGCCTATCGTCCCAATTATATCCCACGGTGCCCACGATACTTTAATAGTTTTGGCAGATTTGTACGAACAAGCAAAACAATTGCACGAATGGGGGATGCCGTGGTTGTTGGGCATCGATCCGGTGGTGTTTCCGGTATATTTGGGATTGCCTTGGGGATTGAGTATCGGGCCTTTACCGAATCTGCCTTTTCCAGTGCAAATTCGGACTCGCGTGTGCGAACCGATTGTATTTGAGAAGTATGGAAATGAGGCGGCGCGCGATCGCGATTATGTCGATGCTTGTTTCGATTTAGTTACCAGTCAAATGCAAGCACAATTAGATAATTTGGTTCGTAGTAAGGACTTCAGTCCTGAAAGCCCAATGTTTAAGTGCTAAAATCGTAACCACAAAAAACTGTGGCAATTGCTATCATCATTTCTACCCCAATACGGTTCAGTTAAGACCATTAAGAGAGGCAAAACGATGTGAAAAATAGACACTCTTGTTTGCTTTCCTACCCTTCGGGAACCCCTACGGGGAACGGATCGCTTCGAAGAGCGTTCCTCGCAATGACAACCACTAACCCAAGCGTATTGATTTGTACCCAATCCTGGACACGTCAGCCCAAAGAAACCGGGTTTTTTACCCGATCTGCGGACTACAACGCGTATTTTTGTAAAAAACCCGGTTTCTGACCACCGCGTGCGCAAGTTTTAATACCAATTCAACCAACTATTACTACATTTTTAAATTGCAAATTATTTTTCATTTGCCGCACCCACCGCCGGACACGGCAATGCCGTTTCCCTGCTTCTAAATTGCCCGATCGCCTTTAACGCAATCCCGGGATGAAAAAGTACAGTCGGCGGCTCAATCATGTGCAGAACTTCCAAAAAAGATTGACAAACTTTCGCATCTTTGGTCAGCACTTTTAACACCAAATCCATGTAATCAATTGTCAGCCGCGTAGCCAGGTTTGGTCTCGCACCCTCACTTCCCCTATAGCGCGAATCCTGGCTGATAGCAAACGTCCAAGGAATAGTATGTAATTTTGCCAGTTTTTGTTGAAAATGTCGCGCGAAGCCTGTTAAATCTCCTTCTGGATACCGCTGATGCTGTTTTTGCAGACATTCATCCAGCATCTGAGCATCCAAGGCTGCAACTGTCATTCCTTGACCGTAAACTGGGTTGAAAGCGCAAACTGCATGGCCGACAATTACCAAGTTTTCAGGATAACGCCAGAGGCGTTCGTAGTGCCGCAAACGGTTTTCTGTACCTCGATAACTATACACTGGTGCGATCGCCCTTGCGTCTTTAATTGCATCATAAATCATCGGAGTTGGCAGACTGCGCGCAAATTCTACAAAACCTGCTTCGTCTGTGGGGGGATAATCGCGATCGCCCCCACCCAGACTCACCAGCCAGCGATTGCCTTCGATCGGGAAAATTCCACCGCCGCGAGTGCGCAATGGCGGTGCTGTTGATACAAATACAGGCGCTGTATCTGACAATTTACCGCTGCATTCATAGATGCACGTCGCATAGCCGACAAAAGCATTGATCAGCGTTTCTTGCGGAGGTTCATAGCCCAGTTTTTTCAACCATTTAGGTGTTTGAGAAACTTTACCGCTAGCATCTACTACTAAATCTGCATTTAAATTCTTTTCAGTTATGTTACCTGAGTTGTGGCGATCGCGCTTCCTCACCGACACCCCAGCAATCGCCGTGCCCTGAGTATTCGCCAGCAACCCTGTTACAGTCCCTCCTTCGAGGAAATGCACGTTCGTATTTTCAGTCAAGCGGTGGCGAATTTGGCGATCGAGTAAATCACGACTGAACATAATTAAATCATCTGGATCGGGGGTAAAATGTGTCGCCCAACCAGCCGGACTAAACCACGCGATAGACTTCGGATCTAACCTAGGAGCACCAGCCGCTACCAGTTCGTTTTCCCAGCCTGGAAACAACTGTTCTAGGATGATTTTGCCTCGATTCAAAAGGATGTGAAGGTGACGCGATTGAGGAATACCGGGGCGGGGTGCGGGTTTTTCGGGAAAAAAATCTCGTTCAACAATACTTACGCGATCGAAGTGTTTTGCTAATACTCTAGCGCTCAACAGTCCTGCTAAACTACCGCCCATAATAATTGCATGAGTTTCTGGCTGCATTATCCCATCCTTTGAAGGCTAATAAATAATACCATAGTTACAAAGTTTTGCGACCAAACAATTGTTGCCTTTGTTTACAGTCTACGAGCGATTAGACAGGTGCGTCGCTATCAGATTATCGATATTTATTTAGGGATTTTTGATGGCGACGCACCTTACGACTAACAACTGGGTGGGGGCGGGTTTATAGATGTTGTGAATGTGAATCAAAGATTGTTGGTGGAGCCCGCCTCTACAAGTATTGTGGTTCGTTAAAAAAATCTAGTTCACAAATCAAACAAAATTGGCGTAGCACAGATATGCCTAAAGTGACAGTAGGCCGCAGACATATTTATACACTTCCAACTGTAGGGGGATGCTTTAGCTCGTCAATAAGGTGATACTTAGCTTTGGGGGCATAAGTCTCAAACTATACATTAGCCGATCGCGCCAATGAACGCGCGCCCACCCTTTAACGAGGAATATACTATGTATCAAAATTTGCCAATAAATCCACAACTGTATAACATCGGGTTCTGGCTGGCGCAAGTGCCTGTAGAACAGACTACTACAACAAGCAGAGTAGAAGACGCAGCACTTCTCTATTCTGGCCCGCAATTTTTTATCGCCCTGATCGCTGGAGTCGTGCTCGCCTGCGCTTTCCAACTGTTGCTAACAAATTTATCAGTAGCAGCGGGCCTTTCCTACATCGGACAATCCCACGATGACGGACACCACTCCGACAGTAACAGCCCCCCAGTGCGCCACATCGGCCGCAAAGTCGGCACTTGGACGCTGATCACCGTCACCGTCGCCCTCTTCTTCGCTTGCTTGCTAGCAGTTAAGCTCAGTTTGATTAGCAGTCCCGGTTTAGGTGCGATCGTCGGTTTAGTCGTGTGGGCCACCTATTTCTCAATGCTCGTCTGGGTGAGCTCCACCACCGTCGGTTCCCTGATCGGTTCCGTCGTTAACACCGCCACATCCGGCGTTCAAGCCATTTTTGGCACCGCAGCCGCAGCCCTCGGCGCCAAAGCAGCTAGCAACCAAGTCGTCGCCACAGCCAAAGCAGCAGCAGCAGCAGTGGGCCACGAACTGGGTAGCGCGATCGACCCTACCAGCTTGCGGGAAAACGTCGAAGACTACATCCAAGCCCTCAAACCGCCGGAATTAGACATCAAAGCGATGCGCAGCGAGTTTGAAAAGCTGCTTAACGATCCGCAACTCAAAAGCATTGCTGGCGAAAATTTGCCGAATCTCGATCGCCAAACTCTGGTAGATTTAGTCAGTTCGCGATCGGACTTGTCAAAACGCGATGTCAACCGGATTGTAGACCAACTCCAAGATGCTTGGAAACAAGTAGGAAAACCGGATCAGAAATCAGACGGAATCGCCCAATTGCTAGAGTATCTCAAATCAGCTAAATCCGGAGACTTGCTCTCAGATACGCTGACAAGCAGGGTAGAAAAAGTTCTCGGCAATCTGGGCGGTCAAAATCCCGGACAAAGCGCCACAATGATGTCCCAAGCAACGAGTATGGCAGTCAATGCTTTAATGGGAGTAGTTTTGGGCCGCACGGATATTTCCGACTTCGATGTGGAAAAAGTAATGGGTCAGCTCAAAGTAGCTAAAGACAAAGTTACTCAGCAAGCTGATAAAGTTACCGCTCAAGTCAAAGGCGAACCAGAAACTTACAGCCCAATTCGCGCCGATGTAGAAAACTACTTGCTCAACACTTATTCGTGGCAGATGAACCCTACCGCGATCGAGCGCGAATTTCGTGACGTGCTCTACGATCCGACGGCAGATCCTGGAACTGTGCGCCGCGAATTAGAAAAACTAAAACAGTCTAATTTTGCCGAAATCCTGGCCAGTCGCGGCGTTTTTACCCAAGACAAAATTAAAGAAATTTCCCAGGAGTTAGAAGGAATTAGACAGCGAGTTTTGCAAACAGTGATTTTTGCGGAGGAGCAAGAAAAAGCTCGCGATTTGCAGTGGCGCGTGGAAACATACTTGAAACTGACGCCGAAAGCAGAACTGACAGCAGCAGGTATCGGGAGCAATTTCAAGAAAATCTTAGAGGATTCCGATGCAACTTACGAACAGTTGCGCGATCGGCTTTCTCCATACACCCGCGACAGTTTCATCCAAATCCTCAGAGGCCGCGAAGGCTTCGGTTTCCAGGAAGTAGACCAGATTGTTAAAGAGTTGGAAACGACGCGAGATGTAGCTTTAGCAGATTCCCAAGGTCTGCAAGAAGCTGCGCAAGTCCGACTAGACAATCAGTGGCAAAAAGTCCAAGAATACTTGAAGTCTACGGGTAAAGAAGAACTCAATCCCGAAGGCATCAAGCGCGATTTCAAAACGCTGCTGGACAACCCGGAAGCCGGAATGTGGGCGCTCAAATCCAGAGCTTCTAAGTTCGATCGCAAAACCTTGGTAAAATTGCTATCTCAGCGGAAAGACCTCAGCGAAGACCAAGTAAATCAGCTCCTCGACAGCGCCGAAGAAACTTGGCACAGCGCGCTGGAAGCACCGCAAAAGCTGGCTGAAAAAGCTAAGGATCAGTACGACCAAACTACTACCGCCCTTGCAGATTACCTTCGCAATACTGGCAAGTCAGAACTCAATCCTGAAGGGATTCAGCGGGATTTGACGAAACTGATGGAAAATCCCAAAGAAGGAGCTTTAGCGCTGCGTGGTCGCCTGTCTCAGGTCGATCGCGATACTTTGGTCAAGCTGCTGGCTCAGAGGGAAGATTTGACCGAGGAGCAAGTCAATCAAATTATCGACCAAGTGCAGGAAACTCTGGGATCGATCGTGAAAGCGCCGCGCCGTTTGGCAAAGCGGGTGCAAGGCCAAGTGCAGGATTTTCAGGCTGTTTTAGAGGATTATTTGCGCAATACGGGCAAGGAAGAATTAAATCCCGAAGCCATCAAGCGGGACTTGCAACTGCTGCTGCACGACCCAAAAGTCGGCGCTTACAGCTTGGGCGAACGGCTGTCGCACATCGATCGAGCGACGATGATTTCTCTGCTGTCTCAGCGGCAGGATATTTCCGAAGCAGAAGCTGCTCGGATTGTCGATCAAATTTTGTCGGTGCGCGACCAATTCGCACTGCAAATCCAGAAAATTCAGGAGGGCATTCAATCGGTAATTGACGGAGTTCTCGGCAAAGTTCGGGATTACCTCAATGGGCTCGATCGCCCAGAACTCAATTATGAAGGCATTACGCGGGACGTGCGGAAGTTATTTGACGATCCGCAAGCCGGATTTGATGCTTTGCGCGATCGCCTCGGTCATTTCAACCGCGATACTTTAGTCGCCCTAATTAGTTCGCGCGAGGACATTTCTGAAGCAGATGCCAACCGCTTGATCGACCAAATCGAAAAAAGCAGAAATACCGTCTTGCAAAGAGCCGAACGCTTGCAGCAAGAAGCGCAGCTTCGCCTGGAAAGCATTAAAGTGCAAGCTGAAAAACAAGCTGAAGAAACTCGGAAAGCAGCGGAAGTTGCATCTTGGTGGTTGTTTTTCACTGCTCTTTCCTCGGCCTTTGCGGCTGCGGGCGCTGGTGCTTTAGCTGTCATCCGGTAAGAAAAAGTCAATTTGTGCGATCGGATTTCTAATAGTGCCTGATGTGAGTAATAACTCACATCAGGCACTATTGTTATCAGCCTTCTTAACAGCAATGAGGTATGTTTGGTAATATTGTGCCGACTGGATTCACCATTGTAAAACTGGTTGGTAGTGAGGATTTTATCATCAGGAATCAGGACTTGCATTCCTGATTGCCAACCGTAAAGCAAAACAGAGATGCTTCCCCCAAAAAAGCTTTTGGACTCAGAACCTTTTTGTGGACGCAACTCGACGGGCGCTACTGTACTCTCACCCCCCGATATTTTAGGTATAGTAATATTTAGGCCTCTCAACTCAGCACGCCTGTTGTCCCAACCGCCCGCCAGTAGGCTGCGCCAGTATCAACCGCGAACTTTTTTGAGTTCGATCGCCCCGATTAAACAAAATTGCGATCGCTCGCAGGCGATCGGTTGTGCACAATAGGGAACTAAAGATTTAAAAATACTACACTGACTGTGGGGGGTGATATACCTGATACCTTGGACATACCGAGGGCTTTTGCAAATCTGCCCACAACAGTCAAAACACCCAGGCCGTGCGATCGCCAATGCTAAACAACCTACGTCTCAAACCTCCCCAGGCTAGTTATCTAGTAACACCGTGAGGAGGCCGACGCCATGCAACTCCGAAAAAAAACACTATTAATCATCGGTGCAGCGCTGATCAGCCTGATTGTGGTTCTCTATGCCACTGCATCAACCATTCTGCTGCACGATTTTCAGAACTTGGAGGCACAGTACGTTCGCCAGGATGTGGCGCGGGCTTTAGACGCGCTAGATGACGACTTGTCGAATTTAGACACCAGCGCCCAAGATTACGCCGAGTGGGACGATACTTACTCTTTTGTGAATACACGAAATGAGGATTTTGTCAAGTCAAATTTCGTGGATGCGACATTTGTTTCCTTGAGACTAAACTTATTGCTGCTGCTGGACTCCAGCGGTAAGACGATCTTCAGCAAAAGTTTCGACCTGAAATCCCAAACCGAAATCCCGATTCCGGAAAACTTACAACAGCACTTGACGGAGGCGCTGCTACAGTCCTCGACAGAGGAGGGCGATCGCCCCAATGCCAAAACAGGCGTCGTCACCCTGCCAGAAGCCACGCTGCTGATGGCTTCAAAGCCAATCTTCGACAGCAACGCCCAAGGCCCGCGGCGGGGGACGCTGATCCTGGCACGCTACCTCGACAGCACCGAAATCAGTTTGCTTTCGGAACTGACTCACCTGTCAGTGGATTTTAGATTGCCGAGTTTAGATTTTAAAATAGGAGCCACGAACTATTCCGGGCACGGCGCCAAGGTGATAGCTCGATCGAGCCAGGATTTGCAAAATCTCAAACTCAAAATTTCCAACCTCAAATCAGTAGAAATTTTAGTCGAGCCGCTCAGCGACAGCGTAGTCGCGGGATACGCCCTGATTCGCGACATCCGCGGCAACCTAGCGCTGCTGCTGCGAGTAGAAGTAGACCGAGTAATCTCTCGCCAAGGTCAAGCTACCCTAGAGCTGTTTACTTTCTCGATCTTGGCAGTAGGTTTAGTATTTAGCGCGATCGCCCTGCTGTTGCTAGAAAATTTAGTCTTGGCGAGATTGGCGGACTTGAGCACTAGCGTCAGCAACATCGCAGCCAACGGCGACGCAGATTTAAGGGTTCAGATATCCGGAGCTGATGAACTCGCAAGCTTAGCCGACGACATCAACCGAATGCTAGAAGCATTGGGCAATTCTCAAGTCCAACGCCAGGAGAGCGAAGACCGCTATCGGTTGATGGCCGAAAACTCCACGGACATGATCGCCAGACACAACCCCGAAGGCGTGTTTCTTTACGTCTCGCCAGCCAGCCGTGCTTTGCTGGGATACGAACCTTCGGAACTCATCGGCCGCGCTCCCAATGATTATTTTCACCCCGACGATTTAGAAACCATCGCCAAGGCTCACTCGAAAGTCCTGGCGCTCCCAGTTACTTACACCGTCAGCTACCGCATCCGCCACAAAGACGGCAAATACATTTGGTTTGAAACCACCAGCCGCACGATCCGCGATCGGCAGACTGGCTCCATACAAGAAATTATCGGCATTTCCCGCGACATCAGCGTCCGCAAGCAAACAGAACAAGAACTGCGAGAAAGCGAAGCTGCAATTAAAGCTTTGTACCAAGTGACTTCGGCTCCCCGCACAGACCCGCAGGGCCGCCTCTCTACCTTCGATCTGCGCCTCCAAGAACTGCTGAAAATGGGATGCCGGCAGTTAGGTTTGTCTGTGGGTCTTTTGTCGCGAATTCAAGGCGACAACTATCAAATAATGGCTGTTGAATGTCCCGATGAGTCGATCGCCGCTTCACAAATCTACGAGCTCTCCAAAACCTTCTGCGCCACTACTGCAAAAGCCAAAGAAGTCATGTACTTTGAGTCGGCGAGGTTTGCGGCTTTGTCCTTCAACACGGACGATCCTGCCTTCAAAATCGAAGCTTACATGGGCATTCCCGTCACGGTAACAGGTGAAGTTTACGGCACTCTGTGCTTCATTTCTGCGACTCCTCTGACAGAACCGTTCCGAGCTTTAGACAGAGAGTTGGTGAAACTGATGGCTCAGTGGGTGGGAAGCGAACTCGAACGCCAGCAAACAGGCGTAGATTTGGCAAAAGCTCGCGACGAAGCACTGGCGGCTACTAGAGCCAAAAGTGAATTTTTAGCCACCATGAGCCACGAAATTCGCACTCCGATGAATGGAGTCATCGGCATGACTGGTTTACTGCTAGATACGAGCTTAACTGGCGAACAGCGCGATTTTGTAGAAACTATCCGCAGCAGCGGCGATGCCTTGCTGACGCTGATCAACGATATTCTAGATTTCTCGAAAATTGAGTCGGGCAAATTGGACTTGGAGGAACATCCGTTTGACATCCGCACTTGCATTGAGGAATCTCTGGACTTGGTAGCTGCCAAGGCGGCAGAAAAAAAACTGGAATTGGGTTACTTGATCGATCGCTCCGTACCGACAACGGCGATCGGCGACAGCGCCCGCTTGAGGCAAATTTTAATCAACTTGCTCAGCAATGCTGTTAAATTTACCGAAGCTGGAGAAGTGGTGGTTTCGGTGACGGCAAAAAAGATTTCACACCCCGCAGCCAACGCTGATGAACCGCTAGCAATTAACCAAGTATACGAAATACAATTTGCGGTCAAAGATACCGGTATTGGCATTCGGGGCGATCGCATGGATCGGCTGTTTAAATCTTTCAGCCAGGTTGATTCTTCTACCAGTCGGCACTACGGCGGTACCGGATTGGGTTTGGCAATTAGCAAGCGTTTGTCCGAAATGATGGGCGGCAGGATGTGGGTGGAAAGTATGGGTTGTCTGGCCGGCAATCCTCCCGCAGATTTTCAAGGGGCAGTTTTTGATTGGGGATGGGGAGAATCTTGCGAAATTGCCGAAAAATATTGCTCGGGCAAATCTATGCTCAGCAACAAGCCGCAGAGTCAAAATCCCACATCTGTCGGCTCTACTTTTTATTTCAGCACACTGGTTTCTGGTTGCAGCAGTTTATTGCCAGTTAACTTGAGCAATTCTCAACCAGAATTAGCTGGGAAGCGAGTCTTGATTGTCGATGACAATGCTACCAACCGCCAAATTTTGAGTCTGCAAGCTCAGTCTTGGGGAATGGTGCCTAGGGCTTCAGCTTCGGCTAGTTTGGCTTTAGATTGGCTCGCTGCTAAAGAGGTGTTTGACTTGGCAGTTTTGGATATGCAAATGCCGTCCATGGACGGTTTGACTTTAGCTGGCCAAATTCGCCAGCATCCTGATTGCGAAAAGTTGCCGTTAGTGATGCTAACTTCGATCGGCAGACAAGAAATTAACAACTCTGCAATAGACGTAAATTTCGCTGCTTTTTTAAACAAGCCGATCAAACAATCTCAGCTTTACAATGTTTTAATCAATATTTTTGGGAAACAGACAACAGAAATTAGAGTGCAGCGCACCAGCGGGTCTTTTTTACAAAGCATACCCCTGCTGGCTTTGCAATTACCGCTGCGGATTCTGTTAGCTGACGATCATTTGGTGAATCAGAAAGTGGCTTTGCAAATTTTGCAGCGCATGGGGTATCGCGCGGATGTGGCGGGAAACGGTATAGAAGTGCTCGAAGCTTTGCACCGCCAGCCTTACGATGTGGTGCTGATGGATGTGCAAATGCCCGAAATGGATGGTTTGGAAGCTACCCGCCTCATCCGCGAGCAATTTTCAGCAGATTTCACTTTAGAAAATCCCACGGGAGAATCAGAAGTTTCTGAAACTGACGAACAATCTAACAATCCAAAATCCCAAATCCCAAATCTAAAATCGACGAGGCCTTGGATTGTGGCGATGACGGCAAATGCGATGCAGGGCGATCGCGAAGAGTGCATGGCTGCGGGGATGGACGACTATTTGAGCAAGCCGATCGACATTGAGGAGTTGGTTCGAGCTTTGAGTGCGTGTAAATCTCGATCGCGCACCGAGTGCGATCGCCCGGTGCCGATTGTTTGTGTAAACTCGCAGATTGAACAGATCGGAGAAACAAGTGAATTAGAAGTGCGATCGAATGCGATTGTTGCGGAAAATGCACAACTGACAATTCCCAATTCGCCCGCCTGCGTCGGGTTTGGTGAATCAAATCTCGATCGGGCTTTGTTAGAAAGTCGCGATTGTCTGAGTGCCAAGATTATAGAAGGATTGCGAGATGTGGAAGCTTTAGACGAGGCGATCGAGATTTACCTCGAAACAGCTCCCGAACTGCTGCGAGGCATCTCTACGGCCGTCAGGAGCGCCGATCCGCTGGCTTTGCGGCGAGATGCTCATTCTTTGAAATCGATTAGCGGTACTCTCGGTGCTTTTGGCCTGTTTAAGCTGTGCGAGCAACTCGAAATCATGGGCCGCATCGGAATACAAGCCAACCAAGCTTTACCCGCTCCGGCTGGCGAGCTTTTAAAACAAGTTGAGGCCGAGTATCAAAGAGTTGAGGCGGCGTTGAAAATGGAAATGCAATATGTTGATGGTTAAGTAATATCAATTCCGGTTGCACTCAAACATGATTGTTGACTGTTGACTGTTGACTGTTAATTGTTGATTGTTGACTGTTGACTGTTGACTGTTGATCTGGCAACTTACAGAAGAGAGGACTGTAGGAGGTGTTTAAGTTATCAAGTTTTCGAGCCTAAAAAAATAGTTAAATCCTCAGAGCAAGGTGATAGATAGATTGGGAAAATATAGCAATCCTAAATGATTCAGATAAATTTGTAGGGTAGTGCCAAGAATGCCTGCCTCCTTATCTATCGGGAGACCACGGGGCAAATAACCCCTACAATAATTATGCAAATGATTTAGGATTGCTATATCATGTTTGAGTGTTATACCAATTTAATATGAAGTTGCATATATCCCGATCCCCCTAAATCCCCCTTAAAAAGGGGGACTTTGAATTCTTACTCCCCCTTTTTAAGGGGGCTGGGGGGATCTGATTCTATGCAGCTTCATAAAAAATTGGTGTTACCGGAATTGATATTAGCCGTTAAATTTGATACGAATAAAGCCTTTGTCCTGAAACTATTGAACCAAAAACCAACGACATATAGCGGTTCTCAAGCGTGGTGAGGTATGCCTTATGCCCTATGCCCTGCGCAGGCCAATCCCTCCGCTTCGCTCCGCCCAATTCCCAATTCCCAATTCCCAATTCCCAATTCCCAATTCCCTATTTGGCCAATGCCCAATGCCGCACAGTACCTCATCTTTCTGAGAAAAGCTATACATATTATGGATTACAATCTAATTGCTAAAATAGTAATATTCTCTGTATCAATACCTTTTACTTTTTACATTGCTTACGCTGCGAAAGTAGCCCTCAATCTCAACCTCGATATATTCGGGGCAGGGCACACTCCTGCTAAGTTAGAAAAGCTATCCGGTGGAATCATTAAGTGTAAGTGGTTCCCTAATCCTCACCACTGCCCCGGAAACAATCATGTTAAATATTCAGTCCCGGACGCATCAAAACCCAATAAACCGGGTTTTTGATGGTTTTTGTGTGCTGCAATCAAATTTTCTGGTAAAAAACCGGGTTTGTGACCAAAACCATCCAGGATGCAAGCCCCCGGATTCATCCGTGGAGAAATAAAAAACCTGTATCAGATGAAACTTGCCCCCCGAATTTATCCGTGGGGTCGCCTCTAAAATCTAAAATCTAAAATCGATTGACTGGCAAACTTATTTTCGTGTTACCAAAACCCAATCCTCGGCTGTTTTTACAACCTCAGCATTCTGCAAATCTAGATGTTTGAGGACAGGTTTTTCTAACAGAAAATAAGGTTGCGGGAGAGATTGCCATTTCTGTTTCAGCGTCGGCGCGTCGGCGACAATCACTTGTCTGTGGCTGTAAAAATTCAGCGACGGACGCGGGAGGCGGTGAGAAGTAAAGACTTCTTGGCCGATGGGGGTTCCTTCGCGGACAATTTGGGCGATCGGCTTAACCGGATAATCTTCCGCCAGTTCCCAAACCCAGTGATCGGAAGCAACAAACACTAACAGCGTGACGTAAGTTCCCCAAATTAAAACTAATAAAAACTGTCGATCTTTGCGGTGCAGCAACACAGCCGCCAGTGTCATTGTCAAAGCTAAAAACATTAGCATTAACTGCAAATCTCGCTGGGGAGACACAATTTGTCCGCCCAGCCGTACCAAGCCACTGAAGTACACACAACCGACGACAGCAACTACAGCTATTAGTGCCAAAATAGCGGGATGAGGCAAAAAAGATATAGCATCAAAACGTTCTTCTGCTTCATCTTTAATCTGCTCTTCCGGCAGCCACATTTGCTCCCAAACTTCAGCGAGATAACTGCCAACAGCTAGAGCAAAAGCTGGATAAACTGGCAAAACATACCAAGGCAATTTGGTATTCATTACAGAAATAGCCAGCAGATATACTCCCGTCCAAACTAATACTAATTTTGGTCCCGGAAAATTGCGATTTTCCCAACTAAAATACAGCCCTTGCAGATAAAATAACTGCCATGGCCAAGCTGATTCTAAAATTTCTAAAAGATAATACCAGGGCGGGCCTTTGTGATTTCCTACTGGTTCCCAAATGCGTCGGAAAGATTGGTTAACTAAATTAGCGTTGATGAAATCTTGGCCGTAGTGCAGCCATTGGGCAAAATACCAACCAGCTACGGGGAAAGTTCCGATCGCCAATCCGCCCCAAAGATACCCAGAAGTCAGCAATCGCGGGGTATCCCAAACCAGGAAAATAAAGCCGATCGCGCCCAGCAGCAGCCCCAACATCACGCCCTTAGTCAGGCAAATGAGTCCGAAGCCGATCCCCGCCCCCAAGGCGTAGCGCAAGTCGCGGCGCGATCGCAGCAAACACCACATCGATGCCAGCAAAAAACACAAAACTGCTCCGTCCAACATCGCCAAACGTCCGTGCCGCACTACCGGAAGCAGCGTCAGATAAACGAGAGCCGAAAAAATGGCGATCGAGCGTCGCGGGAACAACTCCCTGCCAATGGCGTAAAGCAGGGGCACTGAAGTGGCCGTCAGCATCGCCGGTACCAACCTCGCCGTCAATTCGCTGACACCGCCGGCGCGAAAACACAGCCCGATCAGCCAGTGTACCAGTGGCGGTTTGTTCAAATAAGGCATTGAGCCGATCGTCGGATACAACCAATTTAAATTGCCGCGCCAAATTTCCCGGCTTACCTGCGCTGCAATCCCTTCATCCCAATCCCGCAACGCTGCGCCGCCCAGATTCAGCCCGAAAATCAGCACCGCAGCCAACAGAAAAGCCAGCATCCACAGTTTGTCTGTCAAGCTGTCATTGAAGCGAGTTTTCGGTTGGCGGCCTGGGAATGGAAAGATTTCTGACATAACTTAAGAGAGTTTTTCGCGTCCCAAACAGAAGGTAAACTTAGACAGCAGTTATTTGCGATCGGGGAAATACCATGAACTTACCTGTAATCATAGATATTATAATTGGCTTAGTGTTTATCTACCTGACTTTAAGCTTGCTAGCTTCGGAAATTCAGGAACTAATTGCTACTGTTTTGCAGTGGCGGGCGGAACATTTAAAAAAATCGATCGAAATGCTGATTTCTGGCGACAGCAAAGGCACCACAGATCCGCTGCAATTTCGGCGTGTCACACAGTTGGCAAATTTGATTTACGCCAATCCCGCGATCGAGGATTTGAATCAGGGAGCGAAAGGGCTGTTACCAGAAGGATTTCGCTCTATTACGCACCGCTTGGGGCATTTTTTCCTGCGAATGACTGGCACTCAAAATGTTTTCGGCAATAAATTAAGCGGGCCTTCTTATATTCCAGCAGATAGTTTTGCTGCTACCCTTTTGGATACTTTGAAAATTCCTAGCTTGCTGCGATCGATCTCTAAAACCCGATTGGAAAGATTTAAAGATTTACAGTTGGCACAAATTCAAGTGATTGGAGAGGGTCTGCATCTGCCGGAGTCTACCAAACCGATTATCGAGCAAGAATTTGGTTGGCTGACTGCTGAATTTAATCGAGTTGTTGCCGATTATAAAAACGATTTGGGTAGTTTGAACAACAGTTTGGATCGGATGTCGGAAAAGCTCGGATTTTATATTAATGATTCTCAGGTTTATCTGCCCGAAACCGAGCTAGGAGGGAGAGAATTTCAGAGGCAGATGGCATTTGTTAAGGCGAGTTTTGATAGCGAATATGAGCGGGCGGCGCTGCGGGCGCAACTGCAACCGAGTTTGAGCAATCTGTTAAATACCGTGAGGAAAGTTAGGAAAACTCAGGAGACGGTAGCAGAAATCATGGAGGACAAAGAGGACAGTCCGATTTACCACCAAATTCAAGAAACCTTGGAGATGATGCCAGAATCTTTGAAACGCAGTCTTTATATTCTAGCTGAGCGCGCTGAAACAGGCGGCCCAGATACTCAAGAGCAGTTGCAGCGGTTTCATAAAGAAGTTGAAATTTGGTTTGACCAATCGATGCAGCGCGCTTCAGGTGTTTATAAGCGGAATGCTAGAGGGGTGGCGATTTTGCTGGGAACTACGATCGCCCTGGCTGCTAATGCTGATAGTCTGAATATTATTAATAGGCTGTCGAAAGATGCCGCGCTGCGATCGACTGTTAATTTGTACGCTAAGCAGTTGGTGGAAAAAAACGCTAATACTAAATTAGATAATTTAACCAATCTCACAAAAGTTCAAAATCAGGTCGATCGCGCTTTGGATAGTGTAGCTGTGCCTTTTGGCTGGAGCGAACCGAACAGGTTAGAAACAGACGCGCAGGGGAAATTATTGTTGCCGGCTTTGATGGCAAAATTGTTGGGTTGGATGTTGAGCGGCGTAGCTATTTCCATGGGAGCTAGTTTTTGGTTCGAGGCGCTCAGCAAGATTATCAATATTCGGAATGCTGGGAAGAAACCGCCCTCTACTACAGAATCTTGAGCGGTGTTACCTACAGGATACAGGAATATATCGGTAATTGCGGACACAAAGGCCGTTGGGGAAAATATAAAAAACATAAATTCCGTGCGATCGCGGATGCCAGCACCGCAGAAATAGGCGAAACTGATAAGTGGGTTATATGGAAATGAGCCACGAAAACAAGGTCGCTGCCTGTTTCCTGCGGTCTGACTCCCGGGGTGTATCTACCACTCAACACCCTTTTGGAGGACGGAATATGTTCACTTCTTTGACGGAAACCAATCCCGCCTCGGAATACCGAAATCCCGCATCCAGAAGCTTTGGATTTGATGACTCCAGCATCAATGACGCTTTATATTTGGTCTCTGGGATTTTGGCGGGCGTTGCGGCAATTTTACTCAATTCGCACTTTCTCTGCATCGAGCAATTGACTTCGGCACTTCAAAAATATGTCTCTATCCTTGGAGAGATTGACAAAGTTGGCACTATTTATGCCTGCGGTTGGGATCAGAGCGAACCAGACAACAGCAAATTGCTAAAATGGCGCATTCCTGTGAGGGACAACAGCGGATTGGGTTCGTGTTATGCCGATCGAGATACCGACACACTCAGCAACGGCCGCGGGCGCGATCGACTGTTTGCTAATAAGGAGAGTGATGTAATTGAGGCTGTGCAGTGTGGTGAGGGCAACAGAATGGAATACAATTGTGATTGGCTCAGGTAGGGCGATCGAAATCAAGGATGCGATCGACATCGAGAAAAGAGCGATCGTCTCAACTCACCTAAATAATTTTCATCACCTTTGTAGTGACAGCCCAATTCCTCAAAGTCCCCGCAGCCCTAGCGCAGACCACTTGATGGGGCGATCGACGAGCAAACATTAAATATTAGATTGTTTTGAGTGTGAGTAACCCCCACAAAACCAAGTGAGTATCAGTAGTATTCTGGGGTACCAAAAATCTCACCCCTAGCTTCCAAGCAGATGTCAAAGGATTTTAGATTTGAGAATTAAGAATGACTGAGGTCGATCGTAGTTGCGATCGCGCCTCTAGTTGCATTTTTTGTGGTCATTAGCTGAATTATTAACAACGTATTATATAATCTATTTTTCCGGCTCTGAAACATAGTTAGGAATAAGGCAACGTCGTGTCCGTTTACGGAAATTACGACACTAAAATTACAAATTATCAATTTAATTTATAGGGGTTCCCGAATAGGAAATACCCAGGCAAACTATTCCCCCAGTCCTTTATATATAGGGAATTACAGCCCCTAAACCATTAAAATATCCGGCTTGAAAAAGCTGGACTTTTCCGAATTGTTCCATAAACTATGTTAGTTATTACCCAGAAAATATGACAAAAAAAACGATGACCTACAATCACGGACAACTACAATCCGGAAAAAAAACTAATTAATAAATAATTTTAAATATTGCACTATTTGGAAAATAGGTGTTAAGATGTAAACAAATAAGGCTGATGAGATTACTCCCGGGCTGTATCTACCAATAACGCCCTTAATGGAGAATCAAAAATGAGTTCTACGTTCGCTCAAACCAACTCACAATCTTCTTTGGAAAAACTACCACCCCGTTCCTTAGTATTCATTGATTCCGGCGTGGAAGATTACGAGTCACTTGCAGCAGGAGTGCTGCCAAGGCAGCAGGTCGTATTACTCGATCGCAGCAAAAACGGCATCGAACAAATCACCTCTGAAATTGAAAAATATGCCTCTACCAACGGGGCGATCGACTCAGTTCACATTATTTCTCACGGCAGTTCTGGCAGCATACAACTCGGCAATACCGCTCTAGGTTCAGATAACATCGAGCAATACAAAAGCCAGTTGGAAAAGTGGCAGACTTCACTAGCCCCACAAGCAGACATCATGCTGTACGGCTGCGATGTAGCTTCCGGTACAGGCGCTAATTTCGTTGACAAATTCAGCCAATTAACCGGAGCTGACGTTGCCGCATCCACCAACATCACGGGCAAAGACGGCGACTGGAACTTAGAATTTGCTAAGGGTCAAATTGAATCTCCCTTAGCCTTGGGGCCGGAGGCGATGGCAAATTACCGAGGTGATTTAGCTACTATCGTCGTAGCCAATAATAGCGATAGCGGGCCAGGTTCATTGAGGGCTGCGATCGCATCTGCTGCGGCTGGCGATACAATTACTTTCGCTCCTGGTTTGGCAGGGCAAACAATCACCCTCACCAGCGGTCAACTTGATATTGCTCCTGCCAAGAATATCACGATTGACGGCGCAGCAGCAGCAGGTTTAACCATCAGTGGCAACAACGCATCCCGCGCCTTTTTTGTCAACGCAAACGTTGATTTTAAAACGACTTTTGCCGTCAAAAACCTCTCGATTATCAACGGTAAAACTGCCGATAACGGCGGAGCGATCGGTACAACTGACGAAGTAGCAATAACCGTAGCCAACGTTCAGTTTACCAACAACATTGCCGATAAAGGCGGCGGTGCCATCTTCAGCGGCTGGAACAACTCCCTGACCGTTACCGACAGTAAATTCACCGGAAACAAAGCCACGGCTGGTAACGACGAACGCGGTGCAGGTGCGATCGCTTTTGTCAGCCAGAAAAACTTGACAGTCACCAACAGCGATTTCACCAACAACTTAGGAATTAACGGCGGGGCAATTAACAGCCTTCAGGGCAAGTTAACAATTGACAACTCGCGATTCATCGGCAACGACACCACCGCAGCCGCTTACGCAACAGGTAAAGATAATCCTGGTTTAAGGGGTAACGGTGGCGCTATTTACACAGACAGAGCCAGTTCTCCAACTGAAGCGAACGGCACAATCAAGATTACCAATAGCGTATTTCAGGACAATAAAGGTCGAGGTGAAGGAGGCGCAGCTTATCTGTTCACCGGCAGCCAAGACAAGGTAATTTTGGAAAACACCACCTTCCAAAATAACCAAGTTACGGCGCTCACAGGCAGCCCTGGCGGTGGAAATCCTGGAAACGGTGGTGGTGTAACGGTTTTGAGCGACAGCACCAACCAGGGATTGACCATTGCCAACACCACCT
>JAYUGZ010000908.1:0-2961 GCA_043767465.1 Cyanobacteriota bacterium | reverse complement strand
TTATTCGGCACAAAGGGAAAACGGGTGAGACCCGCAATAGTCTTGTTGATGGCCAAGGCGACGATGCCCGATCGGGAAATCACCGAAAAACACCGCCGCCTCGCGGAAATCACAGAAATGATCCACACAGCCAGTCTGGTTCACGACGACGTGGTAGACGAGTCGGATCTGCGACGGGGAGTACCGACGGTACACAGTCGGTTTAACAACCGAGTGGCTGTGTTGGCGGGAGATTTTCTGTTTGCTCAATCTTCGTGGCATTTGGCAAATCTGGACAACCTGCCAGTAGTCAAGCTGCTTTCAGAAGTGATTATGGATTTAGCAGAGGGGGAAATTCAACAGGGACTAAATGGATTTGACACCAGTTTGTCGATCGAAGCATACTTAGAAAAAAGTTATTACAAAACAGCGTCTTTAATTGCCAACAGTTCCAAAGCAGCGGGCTGTTTGAGCGAGGTTTCAGCGGAAATAGCAGACGATTTGTACAACTACGGTCGCAACATTGGTTTAGCATTCCAAATAGTAGATGATATATTGGATTTCACTGCTTCAACGGAAACTTTGGGGAAACCCGCAGGCTCGGATCTGATCAGTGGTAATCTGACAGCGCCAGCGCTATTTGCCCTCGAAGAAAAGCCTTATTTGGAAGTTCTCATAGAACGCGAGTTCGCCCAAGAAGGAGATCTAGAGCAGGCTCTGGCACTGGTTGAAGATTCTAAAGGCATAGAGCGATCGCGAGAACTAGCCACAAATCACGCACAGCAAGCCGTCCAATACTTAGCTGCGCTGCCCAATTCAGAGTCCCGTCAAGCTTTGATTGATTTAGCAGAATACGTTTTGAGCCGAGTTTATTAACTGTTCAGAAGTTACACTTTACAGGGAATTGGTAATGGGTAATTGGTAATGGGTAATGCCCAATGCCTAATGCCCAATTACCAATTAATCATAAATTGAGTTGTTTAGGCAATATCTGACGGTGGAGCCGATCGATACTGTTGCAAGTAAACGTTAATTAAGTCCTGCACTTGCTGGCGAGGGATTTCCGTCCCGACTTCCTGATTGCCGGGATTTTCAAAAAAAACAATGCTGTCGAGACCTTCGAGGGCGATCATTTGAAATAAAATGTGAATCACAGGCAAAGGTACCGGTCTGACGCGATCGCCTCCAGCCGCCGCAGCCTGGGACGCATCAGGAAGACTGGAAAAAGCATAAATCACCTTCTTCTCCCGTCCCGGTTGCTTGAGATTGCTCAAAACCACGATCGCCCAACTTTGGTCTAGCGCTTGCAGGATCGAGTATTCGAGGTGCTGTAGCTGCTGGGCAATTAAAATCAGCGCCGGGGCAAGAGCCTTTAGGATTTGTGGCGTCGAACCATCGGACGGAGCTTTGTCGATCAGTGCTTGAATCTGTTGGTCTAAATCCATCAGTCAGTTATTTGAGATTTGAGTTGAAGAATTTCAGGGTAACAGGTGCAGGGCCAAGTATGTGATATCTAGCACTGCCCAGTATAAAATCTAAAATCATAAATTTAAAGTCCCAGGGTGTGCTACTTTCAATGTGAGCTGTAAACCATCATGCGGGAAATCTGCCAGAGCGTGGAAACCATATTTGAACTGCTGCTAGACGAACTCAAAAAGTCCACTCGCGCGTCTGAGCAGAACTGCCAAGATGTCGCAGGACGACTCGCAGCAGAAGTCACCAGGATATGCACAGAAAGCCAGCGGATTCAAAACTCCGGAGACATAGAAGGTTCAGCCCAGAGCCTCGCTCATCACCGCTTGCAACAATGCCTCCACTACTACAATTTAGGCTCCGGGCCCGGGCGAGTAGAATTGCACAGTACCCTCAGCGCGATCGTCTATCGCTACATCACTCCTCCCCAAGTGCAGTCTAGCTATCAGGCGCGAGTAGAACTGATCAAAGATTTTTTACAAGGATTTTATCTAGAAGCTTTAAAGGCATTCCGGCGCGAAACGCAACTGCCACCTACCTACAGTCCCCGCACTCGCTTAGAACTAGCAGAGTACATGGCCTTTGTAGAGCGCTTCGGCAAGCGGCGCATTCCTTTACCTCGGAACCGCAGCCAGCAACTAATTATTTTACGGGCGCAAACCTTTTCCCAGCAGCAGCCCAAAGAAACCTCCGTAGATATGGAACAAGCCGCCGACGGAGGGGCTTCAGATTCCGACCAAACTTGGAACGACACCTCGGTACACTCGGTGCGGGAAGCGATGGCCGGACACGGTTCATCGGCAATTCGCCCCCAAGGCGACGAGTCAGAATCTCTGCGCCAAAACGTGATAGACGACTTAATCGCTTACTTGAAGGAGCGCAACCAACAAGACTGCGCCGATTACTTCGTGCTGCGCTTGCAAGACTTGCCGACTAATGAAATAGAGTCGCTGTTGGGCATAACTCCCCGCCAAAGAGACTATTTGCAGCAGCGCTTCAAGTACCATTTGCTCAGGTTCGCCATGTCGCACCGCTGGGAACTCGTTCACCAGTGGCTGGAAGCAGACTTAGACCGCAATCTGGGTTTGCTGCCTTCTCAGTGGCAGGCTTTTGGCGATCGAATTGGCCCAGAGGGGCAGCGTTTGTTAAAGTTGAAACAACAGGGTCTGTCAGAGTCGGCGATCGCGCAAACCCTCGGCAGTACGGTAGCCCAGGTACAGAAACGGTGGTTTAAGTTGCTGGAACTTGCCTGGGAATTGCGAAATAGTTCAGATTCCGGAGAAGGGGCATCTAGTGATGAATAACGAAACGAACAGGGATGCAGAGGCTTTCGAGCGCCATTTCTTAGACTGGATATTGCAGGCGCCAATCGCGAATGCCTCTAGCGAAGAAGATCGGGAAAACTTGAATGTGCACTCTCACTCAGAAGAGTGGAGCGACACAGAAGAGAATTCCGGGGTGGAATACTGGGAATGGGACGAACCAGACCCGCTGGACTATTTAGAAGTG
>JAYUGZ010000907.1:0-2965 GCA_043767465.1 Cyanobacteriota bacterium | reverse complement strand
GGCGACTAGCAGTTTGTCTCCTAGAATGTGTCCTAAAGAATCATTAACTACTTTGAAGCGGTCTAAATCTAGGAAAAGTAAACCAAATTTGTAATCGGAGGACTGATGGGAGCGGCGGATGGCTTGTCTTAGCCTTTCGAGAAACAAGACGCGGTTGGGCAAACCCGTCAGCGCATCGTGAAAAGCGCCGTGCAGCAGTTGGCGTTCTACTCGCTTGCGCTCGGTAACATCTCTGATAATAATCTGGGCGGCGGCCGAGCCTTGATAAGTAGCGGGGATGCCGGCAACTTCAACGTCGATTATTTGTCCGTCGAGCCGTATGAGTTTTTCTTCTGCAAGGTCGATCGGCTGATTTTCGGTCTCGACTTGCCGAATCCGCTCTTTGGCTCTTTCGACATAGTTGGGATGCACGAAATTCAATACCGGAAAGCCGATCAGCTCTGCCGTGGAACCCGCGCCCAAGAGTTTAGCGCCTGCTGCATTGATGTAAGCGATTTTTCCTTGACTGTGAACGGCGATCGCTTCGGGAGATAGTTCTACTAACTGGCGATAGCGTTCTTCACTTTCTTGGAGAGACACTATCAACTCGCAGCGCTCTGTTTCGGCTTGCTGGCGTTCGACTTCCATTTGGTGAACCGCCAAAAATTTACCGATGCTTTGAGCCATCAATTCTATGATTTCTATTTCCTGGGACTCAAAAATTTTTCTCCTGATTTCTGGCGAACTAAAACTCAAAGTGCCGTAAATTTTATCGTTGACAAATATCGGCGTCCCAATGTAGGACTGTATGTTCAAATCTTGATAAACTTTATGGTCGCCCGTTTGCAGTATTTCTTTGATGCGAGAAGACGCCATGGTTTTTTTCGATTTAATCACTGGCGCACAGTAAGTATCGCTAAGATTTAATTTTAATCCTGTTTTAAAATATTTAAGCTCGCTGATTGCGGAACGAATAATAAACGATTGATTTTCAACTTTAGCAATGATGCCAATAGACAGTCCAAAAATCAAACAGCCTGCTGTTAGATAATCGTCAACCAGTTCTTGAAAATTTTGATAATGATAAGTTGTAATCCGGTGCAAGTGTTTGAGATTTGCACTGAAGGTGGCTAAATCTTGAGACTTTAAAAATAATTCTTCTTCCGATCGCTGGCGGTCGGTGACATCGGTTTGAACTCCAATAAAGTGAGTCAACTGTCGCCGCGAGTTGTATACCGGAGCAATAGAAAGTTCGTTCCAAAAAGCCGTACCGTCTTTCCGAAAATTACTCAATATAACTTGGCATTCTTTACCTTCGGCAATAGCAGTTTGCAGCTCTTTTGCAGCAGGAGAATTCGGGTTTTCCCCCTGTAAAAATTGGCAATTTTTGCCAATTAATTCGTCTCTCCCATAACCAGTGATCCGCTCAAAACTGGGATTGACATAAATAATTGGATGATCTGCAACTGTGGCGTCGGCGATCGCAATGCCGTTGCTGCAACTTTCGATCGCCCTTTCCATCATTTGCAGCCGTTCGGACGATCGAATCCGCTCGATCGCCGCAGCTAACACGTTAGCGATCGCTTCTACAAAATAAACATCATCTTGACTGAAAACCCGCCTTTGGTTGGCGTGAACCCCCAAAACGCCCCAGACCGGCGACTCGCAAGTGTTTGCAGGTTGTGCTTGTCCCCAGTTCCTTTTTTCCAGTCCCCGATTTCCGGGAACGACGACAGTCACGCCGCTGACAGCGCAGTGGTTGTGCAACAGCGGCGACTCGCTAAAGCGCGTTTCCACCCGCAAATCTGCGACGATGGTCGGTTGACCCTGGAGCAACGTGTAACCGGCTTGCGATCGGGCAGAAGCCGTAACAGTTGCCCTACCTACGAGGCCGGGCCCCCAGCCCACCCCCGACCGCAACAGAAAAGCATGACCCGACGGCAGCAGTTCCAACAACTGACAATAATCAACGTCCAAGGTTTGAGCAATTAACACCGCAGCTTTGTCCATCACTGCGGACAAATCCGTTTCCGCCAGCGCCTGCTGTCCCAAGTAAGCGACGGCCGCTTGCTGGCGGGCTCGCAAGTGGATTGAGGCGAGCAATTCCTGCTCCTTGGCGGCGGCTCGCTTGCGCTCGGTAATGTCGCAGAACACCGACAGGAGAACTTTTTCCGACTGCAATGTCAGGTAGCGAATCGAGACAGTTACCCAAAACAGTGTGCCGTCGGCCTTTTTTGCGCGGACTTCTGCGTCGCAGACGCGCTCGTTGCGGGTGAGTTCCTCCAGTAGTTTCTGGCGGTCTGCGGGGTTGCTGTAGAATATTTCGGCTTTTTGATCGTGGATCAAATCTCCAGGTTTGAGTCCGAAAAAAATACCGCATAAATCGTTGCCATAAAGAATTTTGCCATCAGCCGGACTGCTGATCAGCAGTGGTACCGGCATCGAGTCGGCGATCGTCAGAAATAATTCTTTAGTTTGTTGCACCGCTTCGGGCATTCCTGTCTTGAAGGCACAGCCCTGACAGTCTTCGGGCATAATTTCGAGTTTTTGATTAATCCATTGCGATAATCTATTTTGCACAGATCGGGACTCCTGTAGCTCCGAAGCGGAGAACTGTGAACTGGTGATAACTGGCGATTCCAGATGCAGAGGACGATCGACACTTGAAATCCCCGCACAAGATTAATCTTAACTAAAAGAATGTAACACACGTCCCCAAACTGCCGGGTACGACTGCCTGGATGTACAGATCGCATCTGTCTTTGGTATTGAAATCTACTGTTTCTGAACTTGCGTTAAGTTCAGATAAGAGCGGGTTACTTTCCCCGATGTGGACACAAGCTCCTAATCTGAAAGGTAAACTAATCTGCTTGCCAATCACCGAATCCTATCCGAGGAGACACGATAAATGCTTGAGTCTTACCGCCAACAGGCTGCTTTACGAGCCAATCAGGGAGTTCCACCACTGCCATTAGATGCTCAGCAA
>JAYUGZ010000906.1:0-7347 GCA_043767465.1 Cyanobacteriota bacterium | reverse complement strand
ACTTATCATTCAATCTCAAACATTGAATAAAGTCGATCGAAGTTGAAAAAAAAAATCTCACCTTCCCAGTCTCCTCCTGAATATTTTTATTAACCCCGCCCAAAAACGGATACTTGCTTTCAAACTTCTGTCGTCGTTAGCCCAAAATTTTAGACTTTTGTTTTATTCCCCATATTCATCTGTGGAGTAAATATAAAATCTAAAATCAACAGGTCTGCTCATTTGTCAATTGCCCCAGGACAAGTCATTGGATATTTATCAATCAAGTGTGCGGCCTCTGTTATTTTCGGTATTGAAAACCGATGCCGAGTGGCTGCACAACCGCACTCTTCAAGTTCTCGAACTCGCAGCCAGAACCCAGTCAAACCCCGCAACCAGCCAAATGCTCTCGCGATTGCAGAAATCTTTGGGAGTACAAGATTCTCGCCTCGAACAATCGAAGTGGGGACTGAGCTTTAAAAATCCTGTCGGCTTAGCCGCGGGATTTGATAAAAACGGCGTAGCATCAGACATTTGGGCGAATTTTGGCTTTGGCTTTGCCGAACTCGGCACTGTCACGTCGCAACCGCAGCCCGGAAATCCCCAACCTCGCTTGTTTCGCTTGACGGATGACAGTGCAGCCCTCAACCGCATGGGATTTAACAATCAAGGAGCCGCGGCAATGGCAGCCCGGTTTGAGGCAGCACAGAAAAATTCAAAATTCGAGGCATCGCGCCCCATGTCTCAGTCTCATTTCCCGATCGGGCTCAATCTCGGTAAATCTAAGGTAACACCGTTAGAGCAGGCAGCAGCCGATTATTTGGAGAGTTTTAAGCTGCTCAAAGATTGGGGCGACTATTTTGTCGTCAACGTTTCCTCTCCCAATACGCCGGGATTGCGATCGCTCCAAGATGCGGCTGGGCTTAGCACAATTTTGGAAATTTTGCAACAAGAAAATCAAGGAATCAAGCCAATTTTAGTCAAAATTGCACCAGATTTGGAGCCAGAAGCGATCGCCTCCATCCTCGACATAGCAAAAACCTACCAACTAGCAGGAATTATCGCCACAAACACCACCATCCGCCGCGACGGATTGAAAACCCAAATATTGCGAGAAACAGGCAAACCCATCAGCGAAGAAGCGGGCGGAATTAGCGGAATGCCAGTGAAAGAGCGATCGACCGAAGTCATCCGATTTATCTGGCAATATACAAAAGGCGAATTGCCAATAATTGGAGTTGGCGGCATTTTCACCGCCGAAGATGCTTGGGAAAAAATCGCCGCCGGTGCCAGTTTAATTCAAGTTTACACAGGTTGGGTTTACGAAGGGCCTTGGATGGTGCGCCGGATTCTCCAAGGTTTGCTACAAAAGTTAGAAGAAAAAAGATTTAATTCGATTTCCGAGGCTGTTGGTTCGGAAAATATTAAGTAGTCCCAAAGTCAGACAGTCAGACAAGTTTGAACCTCTGGCTATCTCAATAATCATAAATTCCCCTCGCTGACCGAGGAGTAATGATTTTACGAAAAAATAACAGACGATCTGAGCAGTTTTTCAATCTCATCAGAGGCATCAATAACACCATTTTCAGCCCTACGAAAAGGGGGATTTTTATAATCCCCCACCAATTATTTAAGTTCCAAACTTGTAAGTTTTGAGTCTAACAAAATTCCCAGCAAAACTCACAAATCACACCTCGCCCGTGCGTTAGTGCTCCTTAACTTACTTAGGTTTAGAAAGTTGTGAAAGCTTCCAATCTATGCTCACTATCAAGAAACGTTCTAGAGCTTTAAAACTGTCTTGTCGGATATTTTGAATAAGTTGAAACGCAGTTTCAGACTTAACATTCGGCGATAATTCGTCAGCAGTTGCTGATGCTTTTTCTGATTGAGCTGGTTCAGAAGAGGCCTCAAAGCTGACTTTTGGGTACTGATTTTCTTTGGCTGTCATTTCTGAGTCACCTCCTTGAGTGATTGCATACATAACACCTACTACAAATGCAACTTATGTGTATCCGGGATTGGGAAAGTCAATTTTTATCTACCCGATAATTGCCGTTAGCAACTGACTTCAAAGTTTTGAGTTAACTTGTGAATTATCTTCAACAGCACTTACACACTTTGCCGATCAACCAGGTCTCTTTACAAAAGTTTTGTGAAATTTATCAAAACTCAATAATTCAAAACTCGCACTATAGCGGTTCTCAAGCGTGGTGAGGATAGCCCTAATGCCCTATGCCCACGGAGGCCTATGCCCTGTGCCCTATGCCATGCCCCGGATAGTACCTCATCTTTCTGAGAAAGGCTATACAGTCAGTAATGCACATCACTGAATTGTTATATTTACTTAATAGTAATATTTCCGAGATTCTGATATTGTTAAAGCTTAACAATTAATTTCGCTGAGATCGATCTCAAGCTGAAAGCAAGCGTCAGGAAAATATTAAGAAACTGAAGGTGTAGAGCCGATGGCAATTTATGTTGATACTGCAATTATAGCGGAAGCCACAGAGGCCAGCAAGTTCGGATGGATAGCGGGAATTACTACTAATCCGACACTTTTGGCAAAAAGCGAGCTATCACCTGAGGAGACACTAAAACAACTGGCACAGTTAACTTCTGGGGAACTGTACTATCAGCTAATGGCATCGGATTTTGATGGCATGGTAGCAGAAGGAAAAGCCGCTTTTGAGGCGATCGGGCAACAAGCAGTTTTGAAAGTTCCAGCAACAGCCGCGGGCTTCCAAGCAGTAGCCCATTTGTCGCCGGAAATTCCTTGTGCGGTGACAGCTATTTACAGCGCAGCCCAGGCCGTTGTTTCAGCAGAAGCGGGGGCAAAATATGCGATCGCCTACGTGAATCGCGCCACCAGACTCCTCGGAGACGGTTTTGCCTTAGTGCGAGATATGGCAAACGTATTGCAGAGAACGAATACAGAGATTTTGGCAGCCAGCATTAAATCCCCAGAAGAAGCAGTAAAGACTTTATTAGCTGGCGCCCATCATTTGACATTGCCTTTGGACGTGTTGCAAGCAATGGCTGTTCACGAACTTTCGCAGCAAACTGTGGATGAATTTGCCAAAAACGGGCGGGGAATTAGTTATTAGATTTTGTAACACAGAAAACTTGCTTAATTCTGGAGTCATTATCATTTGCTCGCTGAATGTATATCTGTTTTGCTATTTTGTCTACTGTTGGTAACATTTGTTGATAAATATGACTTTTATGAACTCAAGGTTATGACTTTTATGAATTGACTTTGAGACCTGCTTATTGAATGATGTCAATCAATACTTGTATTTTTAAATATCAGGGTTTATGAATATTACTCGCGTCTCAGTTGACTCAGCGGGCAATCAGGGGAACAACAACTCCTTCAGTTCCTCCATCTCAGCCGACGGGCGGTTTGTGGCGTTTGATTCTGGCGCATCCAACCTCGTGCGGCAGGACACTCAATTTAACACCGATATCTTCGTGCGGGATTTGTTAACCAATACAACCACCCTCGTCTCAGTTAACTCAGCAGAAAATCAGGGGAACAGCAACTCCAGCTATCCCTCCATCTCAGCCGACGGGCGGTATGTGGCATTTGAATCTCAGGCCAACATCTTGGTGCGGGGGGATACTAAGAATCCAACCGACATCTTCGTGCGCGACTTGTTAACTAATACAACCACCCGCGTCTCGGTAGACTCAGCAGGCAATCAGGGGAACGACAGCTCGTACAGTCCCTCCATCTCAGCCGACGGAAGGTTTGTGGCGTTTGATTCTAAGGCATTCAACCTGGTGCCGGGGGATACTAACAATAGCGGCGATATCTTCGTGCGGGACTTGTTAACGAACACCACTACCCGCGTCTCAGTTGACTCAGCAGGCAATCAGGGGAACGACAGCTCGTACCGTCCCTCCATCTCAGCCGACGGGAAGTTTGTGGTGTTTTCATCTAACGCATCCAACCTTGTGCCGGGGGACACTAACAATAGCGACGATATCTTCGTGCGGGACTTGTTAACGAACACCACCACCCGCGTCTCAGTTGACTCAGCAGGCAATCAGGCGATCGGCATCTCCCGCGCCGCTCCCTCCATCTCCGCCGACGGGCGGTTTGTGGTGTTTAATTCTACTTCGACCAACCTCGTGCCGGGGGATACTAACGCTAATGGCGACGTCTTTGTGCGGGACTTGTCAACCAATACCACCACCCGCGTCTCAGTTGACTCAGCAGGCAATCAGGTAATTAGCAATTCCTTCCGCCCCCCCTCCATCTCAGCCAACGGGCGGTTTGTAGCGTTTGATTCTAACGACTCATCCAACCTCGTGCGGGGAGACACTAACAAGGTCCAAGACGTTTTTGTTGTTGAGTTAACCAACGCTCCAGGCGTCATCAATACTTCTAATAACAACATCAACGGCACTCCCGGCAACGACAATTTGACCGGCACTCCCGGCAACGATATCATCAACGGTTTACGGGGCAACGATATCCTAAATGGCGGCGGCGGCAACGACAACCTATCTGGCGGCAAAGGTTTTGACACCCTCAACGGCGGTTTGGGCAACGATATTCTTGTCGGCGGCGCGGGCAATGATGTATTTGTTTTAGGTGCGGGGTTGGGAGTTGATACCATCTCTGATTTCGCCAACGGTCAAGATACCTTTCAACTAATCAATGGTTTGACCTTCGGACAACTATCAATTTCTGCTGGAACTAACGGCACATTAATTAGAGTGGCCAGCAGCAATGAAGTTTTAGCTGCTTTGACAGGCATTGCTCCCAATCTCATCGGCACTGAAGATTTCATCTCGGTTTAGAGATTGCTTCGTTCCTCGCAATGACACCCAATATAATATGTCCACCTACTTACTCAAAGGAACATAATCATGAAACTTCGCCAACAATCCCTCGCATTGATCGGCACATTTATGGCAGTTTTGCTACCAACTTTTGCTGCTAATTCACAAGAAAGTAACGAATTTAGCAAACTTCAATCCTTATTAGAAGCCAAAAAATGGTATGAAGCAGATCAAGAAACAGTTTCTCTGATCCGCAACAACTCGGCTAATCTGTCTTGTCCGAACCTCCGCACGATCGATCGCCTGTGGATGCAATCCAGCAACGGCAAATATGGATTGACTCCGCAATTAGAGCTTTGGCGGCAAGCCGGCGGTTCTAGCTGTAAAACTTGCGAAGGTCAAATTCAAGAATTTAGCCAAAAAGTAGGCTGGAACATGAGCTCGCAAGTAAGTCCTATACCAGGTGATTTTCCAGCCCAGTATCCAACAGTTGCTTCATTGAGTTGGCAAAGTTATGTTGATAGCGATAAAAGCGTCACTAGATACAGTCTTTTTGCTGGCGGGCAAACATGGCAAGCGTGGAGAGTTACAGAATTTAACCTGTTTTCTACTTTCGCCAATTGTGGCAAGTAACAGTTGTAGCCTATTTGATCTATCCGTGTTAATCGGTTAAAAATCAAAATTAGCCAACTAATCCAAGCATCGGAATTCATGTTAACCACAGTCAGGACATAGCACTGCCGTATCCCTAAAATTAATCGGGCGATGGTTACATTTCTCAGGTCACGATCGCGATTATTTTGGGGTATGGAAACGGCATTGCCGTGTCCAGAGTTGGTGATGACGAATAACTATGGCACTCGCCAAACCTTAATCGTGCGATCGGGACTGCCGCTCACCAAAGTCTTGCTATCTCTGGAAATAGCAACAGAATTCACAAACTGACTGTGACCCGAAAGAGTGCTTCTTTCTGTTCCCGTCTTCAAATCCCAAACTATAATATCTCCGCCCCCGCTGATCAAAGTGCGGCCGTCCGGGCTAAAGGCGATCGTCCTCACCCAGCTCGAATGCCCTTTAAAAGTGCGAGTGCGCTTCCCGTCTTGCACGTTCGACAAACGGATCGTATTGTCGCTGCTAGCACTAGCCACAACTTGGCCGTTCGGGCTAAAAGCCACAGCATTAATCACGCCCCCGTGACCTGTGATAATTCTTCTGACTTCTCCAGTGTTGAGATTCCACAAACGCACAGTTTTGTCATCGCTGCCACTAGCGAGAGTTTGACCGTCCCGGCTCAAAGCGATCGCGTTTACTGCTGCGGTGTGGCCGATCAAAGTCAGCAACCTGCTGCCGGTTCTGACGTTCCACAAGCGAACAGTTTTGTCATCACTGCTGCTAGCCAGATTTTGACCGTCGCTGCTAAAGGCGATCGCGTTGACCCCCGCTTTGTGAGCAGAAATCGTCCGCATCCGCCGCCCCGTCTTCAAATCCCACAAAATCACATTATTGTCGTCGCCGCCGCTCGCTAAAATCGAGCTGTCCGGGCTCACCGCCAGCGTCTTCACCGATTTTTTAGAATGCACCGGATTGAGAGTCCGCATCAAGCGTCCCGTCCTGACATTCCAAATTCTAATCGTCCCAAAGCTGGCGCTGACCAAAGTTTGACCGTCCGGCGACAGGGCTAGGGCATTTACACTCCCGACATTATCCAAACTTCTTTCCAAGAACTGACTGCTAGGCAAACTAGAAAGCAGCCACACCGGGTTTGCCGGAAACACGCCGTAACGCAGCGAACCGTAAATTTGAGACGCGCCAATACCCAGCATCACAACAGCAGCGCCCGCCAGCAGCTTATTTTTCCAATCAAAAACATCTTTCCCAGACTTCTTCAATCCCGAATCCAGAGGTCTGAGGCGGTTGATGGAACTTTGCTTCGTCGCCCCAGGCCCTCCGGAAGTTCCGCGAATTTTAGTTTGCCCCGTCGTCGGCAACTGAGTCGGCAACTGAGTTTCTGCGCCGTCGAGGTTAATCTCCTCCAAGCACTGCAAAACCATCTGCGGACTTTGAGGTCGATTTCCTGGAAAAGGCGCCATCAGGTAATCGATCACATTAGCCAAGGGGTCGGAAACCTGAGGAGCTCCTTTGCGCCACATTAATCTACCCGTGCGCGGGTTCTCGGGAAACGCAGTCGGTGGCTTCCCAGTCAACAAATAAACAAAAGTGCGCCCCAGAGCAAAAAAATCCGACTGCGGAACAGCCTTGCCATTAGTTTGTTCCGGCGGCGTGTAGCCAGGGGAAACAATGCCAGTGACATTTTGCCCCTGACCCACCTTAGCGAAATAAGTCGCCGACACTTCCCGAGCAGTCCCGAAATCGATCAGCACTAACTGCCCGTTCGGCTTGCACATAATATTGTGCGGCTTGATATCCCGATGAAAATAGTTGAGTCTGTGAACTTGGTCTAAAATTTCCGACAGTTGTTTGAGCCAGTTCAGAGCTTGTTCTTGACTGATCGGGCGGCCCCGATGTTTCAGCCAGTCTTGCAAATTTGCCCCAGCAATTTTCTCCATCACCAGACAG
>JAYUGZ010000905.1:0-2970 GCA_043767465.1 Cyanobacteriota bacterium | reverse complement strand
TGCCAAATTGGGCTACCCCCTATTTTGAGTAGAAGGGACAGGAGTCGAACCTGTACTGTCACATTTGTACGATTTAAGTTGAAGTTTTAGATTGAGCTTGTACTCTGTTTATATCTTAAACCATAACTATCACAAAACCAAGCAATTAGCGGAAAATAAATTGAAAAATTCGCTCTCCCACTCTCTGTTCTTCTACTTCAGAATTGTTAGCTTCTTCGCGGGCAAACATCACAGCTTGCTGCAAGATTTCTACCCTTTGCAGCAACTCATTAATCCGCCGCGCCAGCATTGCTCCAGAAAACTTGACAGTGCGCCAGTAGCCGATCGTAATATCTTCGTAATAAACATCGACTTGAGCAGGATGGTGTTCGGTAGCTTCAGCTTTCACGTGATTGCGCGGAGTTTTAAAAGTCTTGAGAGTTTGCACTGGTTCTGTGGCCCAACAGTCGGCCGAAGCATCAAAGTTCCAAGTCTCCGAAGCATCTAAGACTGGAAGTTTTTTGATGAATGCTTGCAAATCTGCTAACTGCTTTTCAATGAATAGCAAATAGCTGACGGGAACTTGGCTCAAAAGCACATTTCCATCTACGGTTACGTCGGCGCGGGCGCTGCAATTTGTCCAGTCTTTGGTTGCGGTTACGTCGAAGAGTTTGGTCAAAACTTCGGTTGTTTTGCCGATGATCTCTTCGGCTTTGATTTCGACTTTTTTGGACTCGGGCGGCAGTTGTTCGCCTTCTTCGTCTTTGGGGCGGTACGTGCGGGAGATTCCCGAAAGCACGGCGGGCTTCTGGAGGGCTTTTTGGGCTTCTGCTAGTTCTTGGATCGATCGGCTTTTGATGCCTTTCTCGTAGGCGTAAGCCGGGGCGTAGCCATCGCGATAATCTGATTTAAGCGTGCCATATTTTGATGTTATTGATGCTGAACTTATCTGAAGTTTGGTTGATATTCAGCGTCAAATTGTTTTTCCTGCGGGTTTTGGGGTTTTCAGAACTGAAGTCCTGAAAGCCACTTATGTAGTATACTATACTTCAAGATAAATGACAAGCTTTTGGTCGAGGCTGGTGCGAGGGTGCGATGCAGCTTTTTAGCAAAATGTAGCAAAATTTACTTATTTTTGACGCTGCGACTACCTCTTGAGATAGATGCGCGAATACCTCCATGGGTCACTTGCAATATTGGGAAACATTTCTTAACATATAGAGAACAAAGGGAATCCGAGGAGACATCAAAAATCCTTCAGCCCTTGGGGTGCCCCGGTTAATTAGATTCTTCGCCAACAAGGGCAAAATTAATGAACAATCAGCAAAACTCCGAAGTTTCAACATTTTTGCGAATGCTTCAAAAAGGCATTTGGCTGTTTGGGATTCTGTCTTGGATATTCGGGCTGACAGATAGAAGTATTGCTCTATTGTCTGACGGATACCTGTCCGCGATCGATATTGTCCAGCTATTTACAGCTTCATTTTTCTTCGTTAGCTGGCTGTTTTTAAGCCCGTTTCTGAGCTTTAACTCCCAGAGTCAGCGCCAGGGAGAAAGCATTCGGCAGAAAGTAGAAGTATCTCCCTAGTTTTTAAGTTGTAATGTTTGTTTCTACATCGCTCTTGGTTTCTTGTGGTGCAAAGTGGGCCGGCCAAATGCGATCGCAAAAAAACAAAGTCCCCGCCGTCACGCACAGCGGAATCGCCAACAGATTCAACAGCGGAATACTCACCAAACCCAAACAAACTAAGCCAAAACTCCCGCTGGCCGGCAAACTCGCCCGAATTAGCTCAAACTTCTCCTGAAAAGGCAGCTTCCGCCGCTCCAAAGGTGCATTTAAAAAGTCCAAACAGACAATAGTCGCGCCCAAAGCTACGCCACCCAAACTACTAAGAATAGAGCCTGGGCCAGGGAGAAAATTCAGCAGCAGCAGCGGTATGCCGATGCTCAACAAAATCTGTAGTTTTCGCAGTTCAAAGCCGATCGCCATTTGAATATCCCGAAAACTACTCGCCAAGTTCATTGGTGCTTCTGTGGGCAATTGACCGTTCCGCAGAAGTTCCAATTGTTCCGATAATTTACCGTACCAGGGCGAGCCTAAAATCACGCCGAACTGAACTAATAGAAACCCAATTATCAACAAAAGTCCTGAGACTAGGAGTACGCGCAGCAGCCAGCCGAAAGCAATTGTCAACCCACCGAGAAAGCTCAGCCAAGCTGGCAAACTCGCAATTAAAGTATTAAATCGGACGGATAAATCGGTAACTAAAACGTCTATGCCTGCCAAACTGGGAAATAGCAAGCTTAAATAAAGACCGATGCCAATTAGAAAATTTAGGACGACGGGAACTAATACATAAGTCCACAACTTGGGAGTTTGCCAAATCAGCGTGAAAGCTCGAAAAGGATAGGTGAAACCTGCGAGGAGTCCGAGGGGTGCGGTAATGGCGGTGGGGGCTGGATTTGAATTTAGCTGTTTTGACATATTAGCGGTGAGAGCGTCACTTTCTATTATTATTGCGTATGAGGATTTATTGTAGGGAGCAGCCAAAAGTGAAGCTTTTTATTTACCATACCCCGGAACTTACGCCAGCGGACAAAATGCCGGCTTGCGCGATCGCGGTTGATGTGCTGCGGGCGACTACGACAATGGCAGCGGCCCTGAATAATGGGGCGGAAGCCGTGCAAGTTTTCAGCGACTTAGATAAGCTGATGGCAAGCAGCGAAAAATGGCCTGGAGACAAGCGGATTCGCGCCGGAGAGCGTGGCGGCGCAAAAGTTGACGGTTTTGACATGGGGAATTCGCCGCTGGACTGCGCGCCAGAAAAGGTGAGTGGGAAGCGAATTTTTATCAGCACAACTAACGGTACTCGGGCTTTGGCGCGAGTGCAATCTGCTGCAACTGTGTTGACGGCGGCTTTGATTAACCGCAAATCTGTGGTGCAGTTTTTGTTGAGCAAAAAGCCGGAAAGTATTTGGATTGTTGGTTCT
>JAYUGZ010000904.1:0-1071 GCA_043767465.1 Cyanobacteriota bacterium | reverse complement strand
GGTTGGTTGTGTCAAGCTCTCCACTTCAAACAAGTCGAACATCCGAGTATATCGGGGTTGATGCGCTATCAACCTACTCAAAAAACCTTGATTCCCTCGAAGGATTTGACAACTCGATTAGTTCCGTATTGTCAGCAATACGGTAGTTACAATCGGCGCATTGCTCATCAAAATACCGATGTGGTTCTTTACCGAACTGGCGAGGGATTAATTGATGCACTGGGCGCTTATGTTCGCTGGGACGATCGGGGTCAAGCTTTTGCAATGTGGCGGCATGATGAGAGTTGGGATGCTGCGGAAGGGAAGGAATGGTTTGGCTTCCAGTTTAATTATTCAATCCAGACTGATGTGCAGCCGTCTGAGCAAGTTTTGCAAGCACAAAACATCGAAAATTACAATTTGAAAGCTTTGCAGCGGCGTGCTGATGCTCTGTTTCTCCCAACTTTTGAAACTGTGTTTGTAGATGCTCGCAATGAGCAGATGTCTCTGGTGGAAGATGAGGAAGTTCTGGCAATTTTGCAGCGGGCTTATAAGGGGAAAGGCGGGCCGAATCGGGATTACAATTTGTCTAAAAATCGCACATCGATGATTGACAGTTTTGTCGATCCGCTGGATTGGGATGATTTTTGTCAAAAGGGGCGGGTAGTATCTGAGGAATTGCTGCGCGGGCGTGAGGCTTTTGTAGAAATGTGCAATAGTTCCGCTGTGAGTGCTGCAATCCAACTCGAAAACCGGGTGAATCAATTGCAATTGCGCTTGAATCGACTTTCTAAATCCGAACAACTTTTAGAATCGGTTTTGGCTGATGAAATCAGTACGGAAAGTGCGTTGAGTCAAGCGGTTTTAGCGGGAATTCGCCGCCCGCACCTGACTCTTGAATCGGTGGGATTTATTGTGATTTCTGGGCGTGCTCCTGTGAAATCGGAGGATGATGAACGATAATTAATGCGTGTGTAGCTCGATCGACTGTCAGCCTTTTTTGGGATAATTTTCAATAGGTCGATCGCAGAGGACTAAAGTCCTCACTACAAACCTGCTCTCAATTTGGTTCGTAGTGAGGACTTTAGTCCT
>JAYUGZ010000903.1:0-7360 GCA_043767465.1 Cyanobacteriota bacterium | reverse complement strand
AGTTTCTAACAACTGACAACTAGCAACTGACAACTAGCAACTGACAACTGATTAAAAATGGAGAATATTTGCGTGGAGTGGCAAGTGCGGGCGATTCGCGGGGCAACAACTGCCAGCGATAATTCGGTAGAAGCAATTCGAGAAGCGGTGAGAGAACTGTTAGATGAATTAGAAACAAGAAATAATTTAGATCCGGAATTAATAATTAGTGTTACGTTTTCTGTTACCCGCGATTTGGATGCTGTCTTTCCGGCTGCGATCGCCCGCGAACGCCCTCGGTGGTGTAATGTTCCTTTATTGGACGTGCAGCAAATGTACGTCAAGGGTTCTTTAGAACGCTGCATCCGCTTTTTAATTCACATCAATTGGCCCGCACACACCGAAATTTATCATCCTTATTTGCGCGGAGCTCAAAATTTGCGGCCCGATTGGAATTTAGCCGTCGCGGTTGCTGGGGAAAAATAAGAAACTCACTTTTTGATTGATTCAAGAGTTAACCCACCAGCAATGGTGGGTTTATTTTTAACTAAGTTCAAAGAGGCAAATCTTTTGTGTTATCTTTAGTAGAGGAGGATGTTTTATGAACAGAACAAATCTATTATCTCGGATTGCGATCGATCCGAATATATGTTTTGGTAAGCCCAGTATACGGGGACATCGCATCTGGGTTTCCCTGATTTTAGATTGCCTAGCTAGCGGAGCAACAATAGAGGAAATTATTCAGCAGTATCCAAGTATAGAGCGAGAGGATATTCTGGCTTGTATTGCCTACGGTGCTGAGGTAATTGATAACAATAGTGAACCTCCGCAGTTAGCAAGTCTCAAGCCCGATCGAGTGATTTATGCCGACTTTTCAGAAATGGCAAACGATACAGAATATCAAGCAGAAGCTTTGACAATTTGTCAAGAATTTGAGGCGGTGGACTGGGAAGCTTTGCTGATAGGTGAGTCTGAATATGAGACGCGGTGAAGTTTACGATCTTAATCTAGAACCCGTTCAAGGTTCAGAACAAGGAGGGACTCGCCCAGCCATTATTGTTAATGAAGGTGCGGAGCGAAAAAGGAGATTTTCGCGACTTTTCTCACAATCTCACAACTGACACACCAGGGAATAAATGGTGCGTCAGTTGTGAGATTTTCGGTAATGATGGAGAATTACCTTTCCTGACGCACCCTACAATATACAATAACTGAGATCCATTACATCCGTTAAATCCGTTACATAATCCGTTGCCGAACTTCCCTCTTCCTTCTTCCTTCGCATAAAAAACCCGGCTTCTCGAAGAAACCGGGTTTTTGTCAATCAGTGGATTTCTTGTGATGCAGCCTAATCCCTAAAAAGATGTCATATATAAAACTCCAAAAGTCCTTTTTACCTTCCAATATTCCCAGACTTTGAGGAGAACCCTTTTCATCTAACAGCGGCTTCACAGCTTCATAAGCTGGCTGGTAATTGTACCAAGGAATTGAAGGCCACAAGTGATGGATCAAATGATAGTTCTGTCCCAAAATTAAAATATTCAGAATTGGACTAGGATATACTCTGGCATTTTTCCAGCGATCGCGCTCGTGAAACGGACGGTGTGGCAAATAATCAAAAAATAACCCCAAGGCTAACCCCACTACCAAAGCAGGAGAAAACCAAAAGTTCAGCACATAGCCTAAATGGTCGTATTGAATTGAGAGATAAACCACTCCGATCACAAACAAACGGCTGAAAAACCATTCCCAAAGTTCGTATTTCCGCCACAGTTTGCGCTTAAAGAAGAAAATCTCGTGGTAAAAAAACCTCGCAGCAATTAGCCACAGAGGCCCACCCGTAGAAACATAATGGTCTGGATCGTTATCTGGGTCGTTAACGTGGGCGTGATGCTGCATATGTACCCGCGTAAATACCGGGTAAGCAAAGCCCAACATCAGCGCGCTACCATGTCCCAAAATAGCGTTAATTGTACGATCGCGGTGCGCCGCATGGTGAGACGCATCGTGAATCACAGTGCCCGCCATGTGTAACGCCAGCACGTTCAGCGAAAAACAACACCAATCCGGCCAGTCCCCGTACCAGTAGCCCACAAAGGAAATCGCGATAATCGCTAATGCACTCAAAAACAACAGCAGCGTCGGATTCAAGTCACCCGGAGGACTCAGAAACTCTTTCGGCACTGTCAGCGGCCGTCCTGCCTCCGACATTTTTGTTAACACTCCTTAATATTTCACACTTGCGTAGTATAAGATACAAGTCTCCCAATAGTAAAGTTTAGTAAAAAAACTGAGTCCGATCGCCAGACAGTAGCCTCTGGACAACAGGGAAAGTATTGGTGTTGCGCAAGGATCTCAATTCTAGATTAGCCGCATAGCAGAGCAGCCCAACTAAAATAAATCGGTATATCTGTATTTATGTCAAGCCTGGGAGCGGAAATATTTTCAAAAAAGGGCGATCGCCAAGAAAAGATTACCGATCGGTAAAAAGTCAGATATTCTATATATTGGTCAATGCTTGCTGTTTTGACGACTATCAAAATTTTTAAGACTTGAGACTAGCGTCATTCCTTGTAGTGAAAGATGAAACGTTAGCCGAAATTTAAACAAGAAATCCTCCAGCCACCCCATCTCAATTCATGCAACCGCCAAAAGCCCTACGCCGAACTAAAATTGTCGCCACCATTGGCCCAGCAACATCCGACCCAGAAGTGCTGCGCAACCTGATTGAAGCTGGTGCTACCACCTTGCGACTCAACTTTTCCCACGGAACAGAAGAAGACCACCAGCGCAGCATTCGCCTAATCAGACAAACGTCCTTTGAACTCAACCAGCCAGTCGCCATCCTCCAAGACCTTCAAGGCCCGAAAATTCGTTTAGGACGCTTTGAAACAGGCTCTATAGTTGTCAAAAATGGCGATCCTTTCATTTTGACCAGCCGCCCGGTTGCCGGCACAGAGCTGATTTCCTCCGTCACCTACGAGCCCCTAGCTTCGGAAGTCCCAGAGGGAGCCGTAATTCTGCTAGACGACGGGAAAGTGGAAATGCGCGTCGAAAAAGTAGACCGAGGCGCGGGAGAACTTTACTGCCGCGTGGTCGTCGGCGGGCCGCTTTCCAACAACAAAGGCGTGAATTTTCCGGGCGTATACCTGTCAATTAAGGCGCTGACCGATAAAGACCGCAAAGATTTAATGTTCGGCCTCGACCAAGGTGTCGATTGGGTAGCTCTGAGCTTCGTGCGGAATCCCCAGGATATGCTCGAAATTAAAGAACTGATTGCCAGTGCGGGTAAGCAAGTACCGGTGATTGCTAAGATCGAGAAGCACGAGGCGATCGAACAAATGGAAGAAATTCTGGCCCTTTGCAACGGCGTGATGGTCGCCCGCGGCGATTTGGGTGTGGAACTCCCCGCCGAAGACGTGCCAATTTTGCAAAAGCGCTTGATTGCAACTTCCAACCGCATGGGAATTCCGGTGATTACCGCTACCCAGATGCTCGACAGCATGGTCAACAATCCCCGTCCCACCCGCGCCGAGATTTCCGACGTGGCCAACGCCATTCTGGACGGAACCGATGCGGTGATGCTCTCCAATGAAACGGCTGTTGGCAATTTCCCCGTCGAAGCGGTGGCGACGATGGCGAGAATTGCGGTGCGGATGGAGAGGGAAGGAATTAAGCGCAATATTAGAAATGTAGAAGATGTTGGTCGATCGATCACCAACGGCATCAGCCAAGCCGTCAGCCAAATCTCCGAACAGTTAAACGCCGCAGCGATTATGACGCTGACCAAAACCGGCTCTACAGCCCGCAATGTCTCGAAATTCCGACCGAAAACTCCGATTTTGGCAATTACTCCCCACGTAGACGTAGCCCGGCAACTGCAATTAGTCTGGGGAGTCAAACCTTTGCTGGTGCTGGATTTGCCCTCCACAGGCCAGACATTTCAATCTGCAATCACTGTCGCCCAGGAAAAAGAGTTGCTGTGCGACGGAGATTTAGTGGTGATGACCGCCGGTACTCTGCAAGGGGTTGCCGGCTCGACCGATTTGATCAAAGTTGAAGTAGTGACAGCCGTTTTAGGCAAAGGCACCGGTGTCGGTTTGGGTTCAGTGAGCGGCATGGCCAGGGTTGCTCGCACTGCTGCGGATGTCGCGAATTTCCACGCTGGAGACATTTTGGTAGTAGAACGCACCAGCGCCGAGTTTGTGGAGATGATTCGCAAAGCTGCGGGTGTGGTGACGGAGGAGGAAAGCTTGACTTCTCACGCCGCGATTATCGGTTTGCGTTTGGGCGTGCCGGTGATGGTGGGTGTGGAGAATGCCACGCGGGTAATTCGGGACGGCACGATGCTAACGCTGGATATGCAGCGAGGTTTGGTTTATTCCGGCGCCCGCGGCGGATCAAATGACGGAGAACTTGCGGTTTAAAAAGTTCTGAGTTAGGGGTTGTGGAGTTTTTAATTAAATTCTACAACTCATTGCTTTTTTGTTTAATTTGTGCTATTATTGAAAATCGTCTTGCCGATGTAGCTCAGGGGTAGAGTATTCGATTCGTAATCGAACGGTCGTGGGTTCAAATCCCACCATCGGCTTTGGGTTTGAGGCTTTTTACAAAACTAAAGGCATAAATTTAACCATCAATTAGGTTTGTAGTAAGGACTTTAGTCCTTCTTGAATTTAGCTTGGAGGCCGCGGGATGCGAAAACTTAGGGGGCTGAGGATTTGATTGAGGGCGCGCAATTGTTCAGCGGTGCCCAAACAAATCAGCATATCTCCTCCTTCGATCGCAGTTTCTCCAGTTGGCCCCACAATCAAAGTCCCGCCAGCCCGTCGAATTGCTAACACTAACGCCCCGGATTGCGATCGCAACTTAGCATTTCTCAGACTTTCCCCAACGTAGACACAACTATTCGGATCTACCAGAAATTCTTCCATGTAAAAAGAACTCTCAGTGCCGGTCAATACGCCATCTAAAAAATCCATCACCTGAGGGCGCAAAGCCGCCGCAGCCATACGTTTGCCCCCAGTAATGTAGGGGGATACAACCGCATCGGCGCCGCCCCGCTGCAACTTCTTTACGGCTTCTTCGGTGGTGGCTCGGGCGATCGCCCGCACCTTCGGATTCAGAGTTTTCGCCGACAGCACAGTGTACAAATTCTCAGCATCCGACGGCAAAGCTGCTACTATGCAAATTGCGCGATCGATCCCCACATTCAACAAAATTTCATCGAGTGTCGCGTCTCCCTGCACTGCCGTGTACCCCAGCCCCAAAGCTGCCTGTACCGACTGTACCGCCAAATCTACCACCACAAAAGGAATATTTTCTGCCTGAAATTCCAGCGCAATCTGCCGCCCAGTGCGCCCAAAACCGCAGAGAATATAATGCCCGATCAAAGAATCTACCAAACGACGCTGCTGCCTAATTCTTGCTCCTTCTTGAAAATATCCTTGAATCAGCGCTTCTGTAAAGCGGTTGACGATGAAACCAATAGCAATCACGCCCATCAAAATCAGGCACATAGTAAACAATCGCCCGCGTCTCCCGAGGGGGTGAAGTTCGCCGTAGCCCACAGTTGCTAAGGTAAATACTGTCATGTACCCCGAATCTAGCAAAGACCATTTTTCGATCTGCCAATACCAAAGAGTTCCCGTGCAGAAAATGCCGCCAAGGGCGATGATGCCGCCCGTTAACTGTTTTTGCAGGCGCTGGTACTTTTGCTCTAAAGTTGAATACACCGGATCGCCCTGACCTATTATTTCTTAGCTGCTACTCAATTTAAGCATATCAAGACTTACGCAAAAACCCGATTCATAGGAGTAAATCTAAAATCTAAAATCGACTGACTGACTGAGTTCCAATCCCGTCGCAGAGGTGGCGATTGCTAGAATTGGCGATCGCATTTGTCTCAAAATAATTGCGGGCGACATTGCAACCTTGCACTAACAAATCGTCAAGATTAAGATTCCACAGTATCACCGTACCATCAGCATTCGCACTAGCGATCGCCTTACCGTCAGGACTAAAACTCGCGCTCCAAACAGCAGCCGTATTACCTGTTAAAGTGTGTAGGGGCAGTGCCCCCGTGCCTGCCCTGCCGTCAATTTTCCAGAGTCTCAACATTCGATCTTTGCTTGCAGATAGCAACATTTGACTGTCAGGACTAAAATTAATATTTGTCAATCCACTTGTATGCTTTAAAATGCTCAGCGGTATGCCGTCTTTGCTCCAAGTTCTCACAGTTCCTCCAGCACTTGCAGCCGCCAACATGGCTCCGTCGGGACTGAAACTTGCACTCATAACTCGATCGCGATCGATCTGTAAACTTCTGAGCAACTTGATATCGCTGCTTGCATCGATTGACTGCTGCTTTTGCAATTTTTCCACAACCTTGGTCAAACTCCACAGTTTAACAGTACCATCAGTAGCAGCCGCAGCAAGTATCTGACCGTCGGGGCTAAAACTCAGGCTGGTTATCCAACCTTTATCCACTTGAAAACTTGACAATTCTTGCCCGTTTATGTGCCATAGTTTAACAATTCCATCGGCACTTGCTGAAACAATAATTTTACCATCTGGAGTCAAACAGACGCTGGTTAATTTAGTGCTGTGTCCTGTTAAATTGTGCATCAACTTTCCGTTGTTTTGCCAAACTTTGACAGTTTTGTCGTCGCTGGCGGAAACAACTATCTGACCGCTAGGATTGAAAACTGCACTGATAATTTTATCAGTATGCCCGGTCAATGTTGCTTGTAAAGTTCCATTAGTTTGCCAAAGTTTGATATCATTGCGATCGGTAGCTGTAGCCAGTATTTGACTGTCTGGGCTGAAGCTAGCGAAAGCAAGGTTAGTGGCTTGACTCTGCCAGCGGCGACGTTCCCGCAAGCTGTAAACTGCCTGTTCTAGGGCGATCGCCACTCGCGTCTGAATTTCTGAACTCACTCCGAGCGATCGCTGCATTTCTCTGACAGCTTTCATGCTTTCGATTAAAGCTTCCAGTTTTTTGTCCGCTGCAAATAGGGTTTCGGAAAATAAGCTGAGAGTCAGGATTTTGTTATTTCTTTCCTCAATTGAGGGCTTGATCCAAAAAGCAGCAATTAAGATGAAAATCATTAATACTGAACTCACCGTAAAAATTCGCACCTTCAGTCGTTCTTCACGCCAGAGTTTAAGTTGAGTAACTTTTCTCAGTTTTTGCTCGTCGGATAGTTTTTCTAATAACTGATTTTCCCGGCGCAATAGTTCTATTTCTGCTTGAGTTTGTTTTTCGCGATCGTGCAATCGGGCAAATTCCGCTTCTTGGCTAGCAGCTAAAAAATGATAATCTTGCGCGCTCAAGCTTTTACCAGCAGCCCATTCTCGCGCAGATTGCAATGCTTACCGC
>JAYUGZ010000902.1:0-7363 GCA_043767465.1 Cyanobacteriota bacterium | reverse complement strand
GCCCATCCCACAATCAAAAAAAAATTGTGGGATGGGCGTCCCGCCCGTCCTAGGTATTTTTGCAATCTTGTCTAATATGATGCAAATCACAATTTCCTGTGACGTAAAACACCCTTACCTATGATTTTCAATACAAATATGTATGATAACAAACACAACTATTAATGCTCAAAACCATAGATAATTAACGGAGGTATGAACACGATCTTCAGAGCAGCGACTCAAGGAAAAAAGCTATGGAAGAAATTGTAGGATTTATTGAACAAAAAAAGCAACTATTTGCAAAATTGCCATTATTTGAATTTCTAGCTAATAAACACATTCACCCAAATCAACGACTAATTTTTGCACCTGTACTCGATCCTTTGGCTGTGGGCTTGAGCGATTTAAACAAGTACGTCCTCCGAGAATCTTCTAGCAACAACAAGGTTCAGGAACTAATTAACAAATATACCTACAAAGAAAACTACTATTGGCACGGGTATCTCGAACACCTAGAAACATTGGGATTTAACCAATTAATGAGTTATGGCGACTTCAGGCTGCTTTGGGGTGAAGAAACTCAAAAAACTCGATCGCTGTGTTCAGTGCTCGAACGCTACGCTTTCCAGGCCTCTCCCATCCAGAAGCTCGTCTTAGTCGCAGTCCTCGAAGCAACCGCCACAGTTTTTTTTGAGGCGGCGCTAGCAGTGATCCGGGAATTACAGGAAATTACCAAAAAAGAATATGTTTATTTGGGAGGAGGTTATGGGGGTTTGGAAAATCATCACCTTTTAAATACACCGGAGATGTTGCAAGTTTTAGCAGAGTTCAAACTTACTGATTCCGAACGCCAAGCAGCTTTAGAATTAGCAGAAAATGTATTTGAACTATTTACAGAAGCGATGCACGAGCTATTTGGACACAGCAAAAATACTTCTTGCAATACTGTGATGCAATTATCTTCGATTTGTGCGTTATAGAAGACCGGGCGGTTGAAACCGCGTCTATACAGACTCTCACGTGCCTCCGTGGGTTGAAGATTGCGCGCTGAAAATTACATTGTTTTCTTGACACCGCTCTTGAGTGGACATTGTTTGTATAAACCTGCTTTCAACCGTACCTCCTATCTTTTTGGGCTAGGCTAGAAGCCCACCCCACAATAGTTTCAATAAACAAGTGTTGAAATTTATTGCACAAGAGTTTAATGATTTAAACCATCACTAAATTATCTCGGTGTACCGCCGTTTCTACGCCTACATAGCCTAAGATTTCAGCAATTTTATTGGACTTGCAGCCCTGAATTTGTCTCAATTCTAAACTGCTATAATTTACAAGCCCTCTGGCAATTTGCTTGCCTTCTGTGTCGCACAACTGTACTGAATCATCAGCTTGAAATTCTCCTTCTACTCCAGAAATCCCCGCAGCTAACAGCGATTTTCCGCCGTGGGAAATTGCCTTGACAGCACCTGCATCTAAATACAGTTTTCCGGCTGGAATGAGCACGTTGGCTATCCAGTGTTTGCGAGCGTTGACTGGGCGCGGTTGAGGCTCGAATTGAGTGCCTATAGACTCTCCGTTAAGTATTTTCTGGATATTACCAGGAAAGCAGCCGTCGGTGATGACTGTGCGCACTCCCGATGCTGTGGCGATTCTCGCCGCTTCAATTTTGGTCACCATTCCGCCGGTTCCCCAACCGCTGCGGGAATCTCCTGTTTGCACGTCCAATGCTGTGAGCTGTGCCATACTTTCTACTAGGGCGATCGGCTGCGCGTCGGGATTGCTGCGCGGATCTGCGGAATACAGCCGATCGACATCCGTGAGTACAAACAACCAATCTGCTTCTACCAAACTCGCCACCAGCGCCGAAAGCGTGTCGTTATCGCCAAATTTTAGTTCGTCTACCGCCACTGTATCGTTCTCGTTGACGATCGGAATTACGCCCAATCTGAGCAGTTGCTGAAACGTATTGTAAGCGTTAACATACCCGTTACGCTGCACCAAATCGCCCCTGGTGAGCAATACTTGGGCGATCGGCTGCTGTAGAGTAGTAAACAAGTCATCGTACACCCGCATCAGCCGCCCTTGGCCCACGGCCGCCACAGCCTGTTTGAGAGCGATATTTCGCGGGCGTTCCGTCAAGCCCAAGCGCGCGCAGCCCACCCCCACCGCACCGGAAGAAACCAAAACTACTCGATGTCCTTGCTGCCGCAAATCGGCTAAAATTTCGACTAATGCAGCAACAGTTGAGAGAGCTAAGTTTCCGGTAGTCGATCGAGTCAGCGTCGAAGTTCCTATTTTAACAACAATAGTTTGAGTCATTAGTCATGAGTCATTAGTCATTGGTCATCAGTCATCGGTCATCGGTCATTAGTTATATTATCTGCGATCGCACAGTAGAAATCAATTTTATTTGTAGTGAGAAATGCAAGTCTTCATAGAGAGCATATCAGTTTTGCATTTGTAGTAGTGCTGTCCTCGCTCGTAATTGTTGGATAGCTCGCACTATTCAAACAAAACTCAGATGCTCCATTCAACCAGCCTCTGACCAATGACCAATGACCAATGACCAATGACTAATGACCAATGACCAATGACTAATGACTACTTTCTGCTATCAAGAGAAGCCCCCAAAGCTTGAGAAACCCAAACTTCAAAAGAACGCACCGGATACTTGCGAAGCGCATACCCAGCCTCAACCATCGGCTCAACTAAAATAGTAAACATACCCAAACGATTGCCGGCCAAAACATCAGTAAAAAGTCGATCGCCCACCATCGCCACCTGTTCCACCGGCAAATTCATCGCCGTCACAGCTTTGCGCAACTTGCGGCGCGACGGTTTAGCAGCACCAGTGATGTAAGGTAGATTCAAAGACTGAGCAATTCGACCGATCCGAGTCTCACTTAAATTATTGCTCGCCAACCACAGCGATACTACGGGTTTAATTTCTTCCACCCAGAGGCTGAGTTCAGGAGAAGCATTCATTGCCGTAATGGGAACGAGAGTTTCGTCCACATCCAACACTAATCCTTTAATATGATATTTCTCAAGAATATCAGCCGTTAAATTTACGATCGAATTGCCGAGAACTAAGTCTGGCTGTAGTAGTTTACCCCAAGTCATAATGATTTTAGATTTTAGATTTTAGATTTTAGATTGAGAAATAAGAAGCGGGAAGTTAAACATTGAAAAAGTCAAAAGTCAAAAGTCAATAATTATGGCTTTTGCTTTGTAATATCGTTTTCGTTTGCATCCGAATCAGCATTTTCGGAGTGTAGTGCTGTTCCGCTTGCTCCTGAGAACCCTCAAACGCTCGGTATAATTCCGATGTAGCTGAATCCGATATAACTTTTGACTTTTTACTTATAGCGGTTCTCAAGAAAGTGAGGTATGCCCTATGCCCTATGCCCTATGCCCTATGCCCACGGAGGCCTATGCCCTATGCCCGACAGCACCTCATCTTTCTGAGAAAGGCTATATGTATCAGTCATTGGCAATCTATTGACCCGATCGCACTTTCTGGTCAACTTGAGCAACAGCAGCATCGTGTTCAGCCTGGGTGCGGCTGAAAATGTGAGTGCCGTCGTACCGAGCCATAAAATACAGGTATTCTGTATTTTCAGGAGCCAGAGTCGCTTCCAAACTGGCAATTCCCGGAGCCGCGATCGGAGTTGGCGGCAGCCCTACATTGATATAAGTATTGTAGGGAGAAGGCGTTTCTACCTGCTTGAAAGTCAAAGGCTTCTCCTTAGTTTGCCTGATGCCGAGGGCATATTCAACCGTCGGATCGGAACCCAACTTCATGCCCTTATTCAAGCGACTGGTAAACACCCCAGCAATGCGCTGGCGTTCTGCTGCAACCACAGCTTCTTTTTCCACAATACTCGCCAAAGTTACCCACTCTTTCAAAGAAAGCTTAGTATTGTTCTGATTTTTTTGAAAGACCGGCAAAGCTATCCGCTCAAAACGGCCGAGCATTTGTTTGATGACAGCTTCCGGGCTAACTGCATCGCCGTCTAGCTGATAAGTATCCGGGTACAAAAAACCTTCCAAATGAGGCAAGCCGCTCGGCAGCCAAGGGTACTGGGCGTAGGGAATTTGACTCGCCGCCGCCATAAAGTCCTTAGCCGGGAAAAAACCTTGCGCTTCAAAATAAGTGCTCATTTGTTGCAGTGACCACCCTTCTGGAATCGTGAAACTCTGCTGTACGACTTCACCCTTCCAAATTTTCTCAGCAACCGCACTCAGAGGCTGAGTCGGCGACAGTTTGTAAGTTCCGGCTTTAAAATCTCCCTCGCGGTTTTGCAGGGTCAGCCAGCGGGCCCACATATTCCATGCTCCTGCCGATCGAATTAAGCCAGCGGCCTCCAAATCCTGGCCGATTTTTTGACTGGAAGTACCGGGGGGAATTTGGATAGAAACAGCAGCATCCTGTCCCGGGGAAGTTGACTGAGCGGCTATTTTAGGTGGCGCTGAAGCCCAACTCCACCAAGCCCAGCCCTGCCAAGCACAAACTCCCCAAATTGCCGGGAGCAACGCCAGATAAAACAACCATTTAGAGACTTGCCGAGTAGCTTTTTGGCTCTCACGCGCGCTGCCTTTTGTCAGTTGTTCTTTATTCATAGTCCGTTGTCCTCGATAAGCGCCAATTAACTAACGACTAATGACTGATGATCTGCAATTGATGACCGAAAAGTTACGGATACCAGCCTTTTTCAATGCCCCATTCAACAGCTAGAGCTGACAGGGCAGAAGGTGCAATCTCGAAAAAGTTCGATCAACCGATCAGTTGACTTTTTTATAAAATAGTCAAAAATTTTGCTTTTTGCCTCATGCCTTCTGCCTGCAATTAATATCTAATCTAGCTCATCAAAGAACTGGTCTTCCAGCATCGGCAACATCGGTTCGAGCCTTTGGAACTCTTCTTCCGACAGCAATTCTGGTTCGCCATCATCATTCATTCTAGCCAAGATAAAGAACGGGTCGAGAGGGGTATAAATGGCATACTCCTGTTCTTCGTGATAGAAGCTGGTCAGCCACATCAGCTCCTCAAAGTCCGATTCCTCATCAGGATCGGCATCCGGCGCCATATCCTCCTCGGGAAATTCCGGCAATTCGCCAACCACAGTCAGCGTCACCGCCGTGCGCCGGAGTGTCAAGTTCTGCTCTTGCAGGACAACTCTAGCAATATCAAAAATTTTGTCAATTTCGGTCTCGTCTTCTACAGGAATTGCTGCTTCGTCGGTTTCGTCTCCGTGCCAAGTAAAAATTTCTACGGGAGAGTCTATGGGAATCAGCAAAGCGTATTCTTGACCTTCTAGGTTCATCGAATGCTCTATGTTGCAAGTCAGCTCGCGCCCAAGTTCATCCGTCAGGGTGACGGACTCTTCGTTGGAACTGCCATTCTCTTTGCGGTATGGGGATGAGGACATCGCGTGTATCTTATTTTCCGTCAATAATTCAGTAAAGTTGGCTTGACAATAGGGAGTTTTCGTGGCGATATTCTGGTCGATCGGGCGATCGCTAGTCCACAAACTTCAACCGCGAGACTCGCGGCATTTTCCACAGGCGAGGAGTGCAGCGTTTAAATCTCAGCCGAGTCCGCCGGCGACACTGAGGACAAATCACAATTATGTGCTGCTTCAGTACCGAGGTTCTGCGGAATTTTATCCCATGTGTCAACACTTACAGGTGTGCGTAGCAAACTTGCACAACTAGGATATCACGCCTCTGTTACAACCTATCAGGATTGGAAATTGCCCCGATCTTTTGTCTGCGCTCGTCCAACCACTGCTGCAAAATCATGGCTGCTGCTTTGCGATCGATCAAACCCTTATTGCGCGACGGCGACATCCCTTGAGCTTGGATCAGTTCCTCGGCGCCGACAGAAGTCAGGCGCTCGTCGGCGTATTCTAGGGGCAGTTCTAAGGCTGTGGCGATGCGACTGGCGTATTTCTGAACTTTTCGGGCTTGAGCGCCTACTTCTCCGTTAAGGCAGTAGGGCAGGCCAGCCACCAAAATTTGCACTGTCCGCTCTTGCACGAGCTCTCTGAGATAAGCTACATCTTGATCGAAGGACGATCGCACCAGAGTAGTAATCCCCGTAGCGATTAAACCAGTGCCGTCACACCCGGCGATGCCGACTCGTTTGGTGCCGATATCTAATCCGAGGGCGGAAATCCATAATTTTTCGTTGGACATTAATCAATCAATTTTAGATTTGAGATTTACTGCTTTTTCGCGGGAATAATTATGATTTAACGAACCGCGTTGGCGCTGCCTGCGCGAAGCGCGAAGAACGCGAAGAACGCGAAGGAAGAAGGCAAGAAAGTAGGTAGTAAGATGGGTATAGCCTTTCGAGCGAAACATGAGGTATGACTGGGCATAGGGCATTGGGCATAGGGCATTGGGCATTGGGCATTGGGCTATCCTCACCACGCTTGAGAACCGCTATATTTTTGGCTCGATATCAACAAAAAGCAGAAGGTAGTTTTTTTTCGAGTTTCTACTTTCTGCTTTTTGCTATCAGGAATTAAGTCTTATTCTTGCACGCCGTCTTGAGGCAATTCTGGCAAATAAGGAGGCAAAATGCTGCTAACATCTGTTGCTCCTGATTCGGAATTCTGGCTGTTCAATGGGTTAATTTGATTAGCTTGACTTTTTCCTGAGTCCGATAAAAAGGGTTTAATCTCGGACGACGCGGGCGCTGCTGCGGCTTCTCCAGCCATCGGGCCGAGCCAGGACATCCGACCAGGTACGGGTTTGCGAGTTGGCTGGAAGCTTTGCAGCATTTCTGATAGCTGAAGTCCTTCGAGGGAGACTAATTTGGACTCGCGCAATTTGTGCCACACCGATCGCGACATCAGCAAACTGTGTTCCAGACGGACGGCTCCAAATTGCTCTAAATAAGCTTCGCGTTCCGGTTGATAGTCGGCGGAAGCCAGTTGCAGGCTTTGCACTGGGAAATCTTGAACGAGGCGCGCCATCTGGGACAGCAGTTCTGGGTACAGCCAAGTGTAGGCCGGGTGGACTGTCAACTGGGCGACGTGCGGCTGTTGGCCGTTGCGGGATAGCTGCACCTGAAAATAGCCGATCGCGGCTTTGCGCTGCGGTTCAAACACGTAAGCGGTGACTACCTCTGTTTTCCCCAGCCACTGTCTGACACCTTCGACTAAAGCCCCGAAAAAACTGGTTTTGAAATCTTGAATGTGTCGATCGAATACTTGGCGCACCAGCGGCGGCATAGACGCGGTATCGAGTTGATATAGGAATTGAGCGTCCGCGTTGCTTACGGGCAGCAGGTTGGGCAAATCTGGCGTCGCACAGGCCATTTCTTGGAGGCGTTCTGGGGCGATCGACCAGTAAGTCATCTGGGCCAAAG
>JAYUGZ010000901.1:0-7365 GCA_043767465.1 Cyanobacteriota bacterium | reverse complement strand
GTAATAGTGCCTCCCAGCAAACCGACGCGCTCGGCTAGGGCGGCGGAAAATTCCCCCGACGAAGTGCAGTAACCGGAAAAAACGTGAATGTGTTCGTCGGTAGTAGCTCTCACAGTCAGGCGAGTAGGAATCAGCACTCTCAGGTAAGCGTCGAGTTCGTCAAAAACTGGCGCGGCGACGCACAGCAATTGGTTTGCGTCTTCGTGGTTGAGCCCAAAACCTTTAGAAACCTTGGACACGAGGGCTGCTAAAATATCAAAAACTGCGGTTAACAGCGATTGCAGCCTGCTATCAATGGCGATCGGACATTCTCTGAGCAGTTTTAAATAATCCTCCAAGCGATGGGCTATGCGCTGAATGCTGCTAAATCCGAGCATAGCAGCTCCCCCTTTGATCGAGTGCGAGGCTCGGATCAGTTGGTGTATCCTTTGAGGAGCTTGCACGGTGTTTTGCAAGCCCTGCAAGCCTTGTTCGATGATTTGGATGTGTTCTGTGGCTTCTTCGAGAAAGTAGCCGATAATGCGCTGTAGTTGTTCTGGGAGCATAATTTTTTTCTCCGAAAGGCACCCTAGTAGCAGAAAGCAGAAAGCAGAACCTAAAAATGCTGATATTTTTTATTTGTGAGTCAATATTTAACTGACGGTGGTATCACGGCGGCGTTGCATACGCGATACCGCTCGCTGTGCCAGCCAAAAGCCCTCGACTCATAAAATCATGATACGGATGCCAGTGCAAACCATATTATTTCAACTTGATATCTATCCTGCCTCACGATAACGGCGGTGGCAAATACCGAACCGCAGAGGCTTGTTAAACTATCTATCATCCCAAATATAGTGCCAAAAAGGGCGATCGCCTGGGGTGCATCTCATTTTGGGATTTGTAGTAGTGCTGTAGAGAGCTCGCTGTGTAAAGCACGCGAGCTCTCTACAGCTCGTAGTGTAAAAAACATCCTTTTTGCGAAAATGAGATGATCCCATCGCTTGTGCAAACTCGCAACAGATTGTCATTAAAATTATCCAAAACAAAATCTAGGGTAGGCATCTTGCCTACCCTAGAAGATTTATAGTGCGCGAGGGAGCGAATTAGTATTGCCAGAGTGCGATCGATATAACAACAACGGCTATATCGATCGCATTTTCCTATTTAGCGACTGTGGCACCGACTTTGGCGGCGATCGCGCCTAAAGCGTTGCGGTTGGCTTGTAGAAGCGTGTTATTTTTCTGCACCATGCTGCCACTTAATTCTGGGGGAGCGGGCAGTTTAACACCTAATTTTTCAGCGATCGCGCGGACAATTTGTCGATTTCCCAACAATAATTTGTGGTTTTCTGCGGCTAAGTCACCACCACCTGCTGGGGCTGCTACGCTGGGTACAGTTGCGCCTACTTTGGTAGCGATACTGGTAAAAGTAGCTCTGTTTTGTAAGATTAGCTGTTGGTTAACTTGCAAAGGATTGCTACCAGAGGGAGCTCCGTCCTTGCTAACTGCTGCACCTAATTTAGCAGCAATATTCTTAGCTGTCTCACCATTTTTTAATAGCAAATCTCGATTTTGCTGGATGAGACCTTGTTCGTTAGCTTGAGCAATAATTGTACTGTTAACAGTAGGAGGTTGAACGAATTCACCAACGCTGCCAAATAATCCAGATGCCAATAAACTAGCACTTAAACCAACAATTAATTTAGACATTTTTTCCTGCCTCGATATGTTTTTTACACAAGCAGATGTTTTACTGCGTCATCTACCAAAAGAAACATATCAATCCTTTTTGACGCAGTTTGTCACAAATATTACATTTTATGACAGTCAATGCAAAAAGTGCAACTCCCAATTGCAAAAATTGCAATTAGAGAGAGAAAGTAGGTTTTTATAGCAGTTGACAGTGGACAGTGGACAGTGGACAGTGGACAGTTGAGAAGTGAAGATATTTGCTATCTTTTTTTGCTTTTGACTTGTTCACTAAGATTTTTGGGTTCCGAAAGTGGCCGCAGCTACGCCGAAAAGGATCACTCCGGCACCTCCAAGTACCGCTGGTGCGGGCATTTCCCCAAACAGCAAATAACCCAAACAACTCGCCCCAACGGGTTCAAACAAAATGGCAAGAGTTACCAGAGTTGGGGAAATCTGCACTACAGCCCAGTTGAAAATGGTGTGGCCGACTAATTGAGGCAAGGCGGCGGTTAATAAAATATACAAATAGACAATGTTTGGATAACCGGTATAGCTGGTACCGAAGGCGAGGGGTAGAGGCAGCAGGACGATCGCAGCAATAGTATAGGCGATCGCGATATAACCGCCAATTCCCAATCCCCGCCGTTGAGCTTCTCGCCCAAGAAGCAGATACAAGCTGACAGCCCAGGAACCAGCCACAGCAAGGAAGTCGCCCAACAATTGACTGCTGCCGGCATTCGCTGCGCCCGCACTCCCGACTGCGATCGCCATTCCGCCAGCAAGCGCTATAGTAATGCCTGCGATCGACAGTTTGCTGAGTTTTTCGCCAAACCAGAAACGGGATAACAGCGCTACCCAGACGGGATTTGTGGTGACGAGGGCTGTGGAAGCTGCGATCGAAGTATAAGACAGTGAGGTAATCCAGAGAGCAAAGTGCAGGGCGAGACACAAACCAGCAGCCGCAGCATAGCGCCGAGCTCCGGGTTGTAGGGCTTTCCACTGAATTTTTGGCCAAGCTGGAAGCAGAATTAAGGCGGATAAAGTTAAGCGAGAGGCGGCGAGTACGAGGCTGAAACCGAGGCCGCCTGCGCCTGCTTTCAGGTTGGCTAGCCGGATTAAGATTGAGGCGGTTGAGACTGCTAATACGCCGATCGTTAAGATGAGGGCGATCGACCAATTCGGCAGTGGTTTCGGAACATTCATTTTTTCGGAAATTAGTAATTGATGATTGGTAATTGGTAATTGGTAATTGGGAAAATTTATCTAGTAATTATCTCATGAATCCTGAACTCTTTATCTTCCCCTCTAGTCCTCTCTTCCCCTCTCTTCCTTCGCGTCCTTCGCGTCTTCGCGGTTCGTAAAAAAAAACGATCGCCAATCATTAAAAATTGCCATATTCAAGAACAACTATCAATGTAGAGCGCGCCCAAAAATACTTGGCATCTGTTATAGTTCCAATACAGTAGCAAACGAAATCCCAACTTACAAATTACAACTATCTATGGCTCCTACAGTTTTGATTACAGGTGCTTCTCAAGGAAGTGGCAAGGCAACGGCACTGTTATTTGCAAGTAAAGGCTACGATGTAGTGATGGTGGCTCGCCAGCCGGAGAGATTGGCAGCAGCAGCGGCTCAGGTGCAGCGTGAAGGCACTTCGGCTGTGGCTTTGGCGGGGGATGTTGGTGACATTCAACAAGTGCGGGCGATCGTCCAAAAAGCCCTGGATGCCTGCGGCAACATCGATGTTTTGGTTAACAATGCCGGTATTTGTCTCGCGGGGGCGATCGAGCAAACCACCTCCGAAGACTGGCAGCAATTAATGAATACCAATTTTTGGGGCTGCGTTAACACAATTCAAGAACTTTTGCCACATTTTCTCGATCGGAAAACGGGTACAATCGTCAATGTTGGCTCGATTGGCGGCAAAATGCCCTTACCTCAAATGACTGCCTATTGCGCCAGTAAGTATGCAGTAACGGGTTTGACAGAATCTTTGCGATTGGAATTAGCGCCCCAAGGAATTCATGTTTGTGCCGTGCATCCGGGCTTGATTAACAGCGATTTTTTGGAAAGAGCTCAATTTCGCGATCGAGACGAACCGGGAGTCGAATTGCGCCGTCAGCAAATGACCGAAATGCTGAAATCTGACTGGGCTTCTCAGCCAGAAGATATTGCTAAAGCTATCTGGGATGCTGTGAAGAATCAGCGTGCAGAAGTTACTGTCGGCCCTGCCTTCTTGGCGTCGGAAGCCTATCGCTTATTCCCCGGTTTGATGCAGTGGGCAATGGAAAAGGGCAAGTTGTAATTAGTCATCAGTAATTAGTCAAGAGAAAGACGAGCTCAATCGCACTTTAAACCCGCCGCAGTGGCTGTGGGATATTTGACAGGAACAAAGGCCAGGCCGAACTGCTGTTTCGGACACTTGACAATATGCACCAATTCGTTGAGGGGGTTTTGGCGATCGCCATCTTCTCCAAACTGAATAGTTCCGGTTCCTCCTTCCACACTAAAATTCCGATTGGAAAGGGTTTTCTGCATTCCTTCCCGGCTGGGTTGCTGCTGCATTTCCATTGCCTTAATCAGTGCAATAGCTGCATCGTAAGCTAAAGCTGTATCGGTGTTTACTGTTCCTCTCCACAACTTTTGAGCCTGTTGGGGAAATTGTTTGTTGCGGCTGCTTGACGGATGCCAGGGGACAGATACGACTAATTTTTCAAAAGACTTTAGCTGAATTGCTGCTTCTAATGTTCTTGGTTTGTAGAGTACCCAAATTCCGGCAATCCAATTGCGATCGCGGTTGGCTTTTATCATAGCGATCGCGCTGTTTAAGGAATTAGTAACTTGACCGTCTGGAGCCAACACAATGGCTGTTTCTCCTGTTTGCTGAATTTCCTTTAAAGCTGTTTCGGCGTTGAAGTTGCTTGTAGATAAATCGAAGTCGCGAATCCTGACAATTTTTCCTTTTTTGTCCTCTTGAAAATACTTTTTGAAAGCTCGCGTAAAATAAGAACCTGACGAACTGCCGGGATTGTATAAAACTGCTGCTTTATTTAGACCTATTTCTCGCAGATACGTTGCTAAAGTTTGAGCTGCAAACCTGGTAGAATAAGATGTGCGAAAGAAAATTTTTCTATGCTTTTCTGTCAGTTCTTCCGTTGTGCTTGCCGGAGACATCACAACCAGGTTGTTTTGGTCGTAAATATCTACTGTTGCTACTGTCATCTCGCTGGCATAGTGACCGACTACTCCTAAAATATCCGGCTGTTTTACGAGTGCATTTGCTATTTTAATTGCCTCTGATTTGATATTCGCATCATCAGCAATGATGACTTTCAGACCTTTTCCATTAATAGTTTTGGGTTCGAGCCAGCCTTGACCGGGAAAGTCGCGATCGCTCTTATTATTAGCTACAAGTCCTAAATTAACTTGTGTTTGGGCTTGCGCAACGCCGCGCAAAAGTTCTTTTGCCGAATCTGCATTTTTTACAGAACCATCCTGATTTTTGAGGATGGGAACGGCAACAGCAATTGTATAATAATCAGCCTTGTTTGCTTCCAAAAACGCATTGTTAATGTAAATTAAAGTTTCTGGATCTATGCTGTCTTCTTCGTTCCATGATTTTTTGAAAAAATTAAAAGCTGATTGATAGTTTGAATTGGAAAACTCCTCAACTCCCTTTTGCTTTAACCGAGGTTCAGAAGTTTTGACTAGGATTTCTTCGCCGCAACTTAAAGCATCTCCCTGAATTAAAGGACAAGTTGGAGGTTTAATAATGCGTAAAAAAGCAGGGGTTGCCAGTCCCGCCGTCACTGTCGCAACTGCCAATGCCAACAAGCCAAAGAGATATTTAGAAAACAGACGACCTTTCGGCGGCGGCTGCAATGCTGTTAGCGATTCCCTACGGGATAGCTCGCACGCGCGTAAATCCCGCAATACCTCAGCAGCAGATTGATAGCGATCGTTAAAGTGGTAGCGCACCATTTTATTCAAGATTTTTTTCAGCTTGGCGCTAATTTGCAGCATCGGGCGATCGTCACTCGAGTAGTGCCAGACGAGTTCGCAAGTTTTTCTATGATTCAAAAGTTCCTCAATCTCTAAACCAGCGATCGCTTGAATGCCGATGATTCCCGCAGCATAGATATCGCTGTTGAATCTTGGCTGATTTTTCCACTGTTCGGCCGGCATATAACCCTCTGTACCAATGGCACGAGTTTGAGTTATTTTCCCAGACTCGATCGCCAAACTGCCGATCGCTTTTACTGCCCCAAAGTCGATCGCTACAATTTTGCCGTCAAGCTTGCGCCGGATTAAGTTTGATGGTTTAATATCGCGGTGAATAATACCTTGAGAGTGGACGCAATCTAAAATTTCTAAAATGTCCAGCAATAAATCAATTACTTGCTGTTCCCCTAACTTTTTACCAGCAGCGAGTTCTTGGTTCAGCGGCTGTCCTTCAATATATTCTTGAATTAAGTAAAAATTCCCATTTTCTTGAAAGCGATCGATTAACTTGGGAATGCGCGGACACTTATCGAGATACTTCAGGGCTTTCGCTTCTTTTTCAAATTGGTGCTGTGCTTCCTCCAACACCCGCCGATCGCTCGATTGAGGCGGCCCAATTTCCTTGACGACGCACAGGGGATTTCCGTGGCTGCCTAAAGCGTCGTTAGCCGTATAGGTTATAGCAGAACCTCCCTGACCTAATTGAGCGATAATTTGATAGCGATCGCGCAGAATTTCCCCGGGATTGAGACACATAAATTTTCGCAATTTCTCGACTGTCTGCACTCGTTGATGTTGATTTTACCATAGATTAATCTGGATTGCAGAGAATTAGTAAGGTGCGCGGCTTTATAGCACCCAGATCAAGTCTGGCGTGGGCGATGAGCTTGGAAAAAAGTCCTTCAAACGCTCAAAATCTTGTAGTTTGTAGGGTGTGCCCTAAGCACCAGTTGACCAAGTTTGGGCGTTTTGATTCTGAAACCAAGCTCCCGCTCAGGCAATTTTCGGAGATGGAAAGAAGAAAAATTGTCACGTGAAATAGCGGTTTTCTGATTTTGAACCGGTTCTCACTTCACCAATCCTGAGCGTTCTGGGTGTGCCATCCGCATCCTGCGGGCATAAGTCGTCGGGGCGGGTTCACCAAAATATCTACCACTAAAGAAAGAGATTTTTAAAGCAGCTCCGGAGCGAATCATTATTAACTATAATGACAAGCAAACCAGGAAATATCACCATGCAAATTACAGCACTAGCAGTTAAAAAACCAGGCGGATTGCTTGAAGAATACAAATTTGATGTCGCAGCGCCAAAAGTACACGAATGCCTGATTAAAGTGTTAACTTGCGGCATCTGTCACTCGGATTTGCACATGATTGACAACGATTGGGGTCAATCGAAATATCCCCTGGTTCCCGGCCACGAAGTTGTCGGAGAAGTGGCAAAAATAGGGCCGCAGGTGACTCATTTAAAAGTGGGCGATCGCGTAGGTGTAGGCTGGCAAAGATCGTCTTGTTTGCAGTGCCGCGACTGCTTGCGCGGTAACGAAAATCTCTGCGATGAAATCCAGGGATTAATTGTTACAGGCCCGGGCGGTTTTGCTGACTATTTGATGGTAGATTCCCGCTTTGCTTTTCCTATTCCTAAAGGCATCGATTCCAAAGCAGCCGGGCCGCTGTTGTGCGGCGGAATT
>JAYUGZ010000900.1:0-2975 GCA_043767465.1 Cyanobacteriota bacterium | reverse complement strand
CTGCACGCCGAGATGCAGCAATCGTACCTCGAATATGCCATGAGTGTGATCGTCGGGCGAGCTTTGCCTGATGTCCGCGACGGTTTAAAACCAGTTCACCGTCGGATTTTGTACGCGATGCACGAACTCGGTTTGACGCCAGACCGACCTTACCGCAAGTGCGCCCGGGTAGTTGGAGATGTTTTGGGAAAATATCACCCCCACGGCGACCAATCGGTTTATGACGCTCTGGTGCGCATGGTTCAGGAGTTTTCCAGCCGCTATCCTTTGCTGGCGGGTCACGGCAATTTCGGTTCGGTGGACAATGACCCGGCTGCTGCGATGCGCTACACGGAAACTAGGCTGGCATCGATCGCCCACGAAGCCATGCTAACCCAAGTCGGTGACGCAACCGTTGATTTTACCGATAACTTTGACAGTTCCGAACAGGAACCGACGGCACTACCTGCTCAGTTGCCGTTTTTGGTACTCAATGGCTGTACTGGGATTGCTGTGGGGATGGCAACTAATATTCCGCCACACAATTTGGGCGAGGTGGTGGACGGTTTAATTGCTTTGATCGAAAATCCCGAACTCTCGGATGAGAAGTTGATGGAACTGATTCCAGGCCCGGATTTTCCGACCGGAGGGGAAATCGTCTCTACAGAGGGCATTGTTGATGCCTACACTAAGGGTCGAGGTAGCATTGCGGTCAGGGGTGTGGCTGGGGTGGAAGAAGTGCCTGGTAATCGCAAAGTACGGACTAAAACGGCGATTATTGTGACGGAGTTTCCGTTTCAGGTGAATAAGGCGGCTTGGATTGAAAAGGTGGCGGAGTTGGTGAATGCCGGCCGTCTTGATGGTATCTCTGATTTGCGCGATGAGAGCGATCGCGAGGGCATTCGAGTTGTGATAGAACTAAAGCGGGAATTTACTCCGGAAGCGGTGCTAGCTCGTCTTTACCAACAAACTGACCTGCAAACAAATTTTGGGGCGATTTTGCTGGCAATTGTCAACGGTCAACCGCGACAGTTGACACTGAGACAATTGTTGCAGGAATTTCTGGATTTCCGGGAAGTGACTCTTACCCGCCGCTACAATTACGAGTTGCAGGCCGCGGAACGTCGCTGTCACATTGTCCAAGGCTTAATGTTGGCTTTGACAAATCTTGATACTACGATCGACATTCTGAGAAATTCTCCTGACGGTACTACTGCTAAGCAAACTTTCCAAGTTCGTCTTAATTTGAGCGAAAGTCAATCTGATGCGATTTTGGCGATGCCGATGCGCAGGCTGACTGGTTTGGAAAGGCAACATTTGCAAGCTGAGTTGGATGAGTTGACGGGGAATATCCAAGAATTGCAGCGGTTGTTGAGCGACAGACGCGAACTTTTGAAGGCTTTGAAGAAGGAATTGCGATCGCTAAAACGCAAGCACGCTGACGAACGCCGCACTAAATTTGCCAATGGAACTGGACGCGCGGCAACTGCCGAACCACAAGCTTCTGGCAAGAAAAACGCTGGTGTGAAGCCGTTGTTGCCGGCAACTATTTCGCCTAATTTATTGCCCGTTATTGAGCCAGAGGAAACTATTGTTGAATTTTCGCACAAGCAGTACGTGCGGCGCTTGCCTGCTGGGGAACGTCCGCGCTCGAAAAGTCGCGAAAAATCAGTTTCAGCTTTAGAAAAAAATGAAGATTTTATTATTACGGCAAAGTTGACTAAAACCGATCGCACTTTGGTAGTCTTGACTCCTAATGGCAAAGCTTACCCGCTGAAAGTGGCTGATATTCCTAGTAGTAGCCAAAAAGACCGGGGAACGCCTATCGTCGGTTTGTTGTCGCCGAGTGCTACTAAAGAAAGTGCCGGTCGTGCTTTGTCGGAAATCACAGTTGCACACTTTATTTTGCCGGAAAATTCGGAGGCGGCGGATTTAGTAACTCTGACTGATCAAGGAAAAATTAAGCGCCTGCCGATGCAGGAATTTGCTGAGTTGACTAATCGCGGCATTACTGTTGTTAAACTCAAGGAGGACGATCGGCTGCGCTGCGCTAGTCTCAGTAAAGTTGGCGACCAAGTGGCCGTCGCAACTTCGGGAGGCCGAGTCCTCCGATTTGATGTCGATGACGAACAACTGCCACCCATGGGCCGCAGCGCCCAAGGTTCTCAAGTCACCAGGTTGCGGAAGCAGGAAGTGTTGGTGGGTTGTATTACGATCGACCGGGAAGACAGTCTAGTGCTATTTTCGGAGTTGGGTTGGGCTAAACGAATGCCTGCGGGTTCTGTCAGACTGACTAACCGTGGCGAAATTGGCACTCAAGCTTTTCGCTTTGCAGAGCCTAAAGATGCTTTGGTTGGCTTGCTGCGGGCTGTTCCGGGTACGGATGTTAAACTTTTTACGAATTCTGGTCGCTTGCTGCGATCGACTACTGATGCTATAGCTTTTTGGGGGAAAGATGCTCCGGGCGATCGGGTTTTTGACCTCAATCCCGGTGAGAAAATTATCAAAGTTGTTAGTAGTCAATAGTCATTGGCATGGGCCAAACAGGGCATGGGCCAAACAGGGCATGGGCATTGGCCCATGCCCAATCTAAAATCTAAAATCTAAAATCGTTTGATGGCGAAAGTTGTATTAGAAAATATCTACAAAAGTTTTCCACTCCGCCAAGGAGAACAGGAAAAAGCAGCAAACAACGTCGCAGAAAGTGTCTCACCAGATGACCCTCGCTCTTCGTCTAACACCGTTTTGCGGCGGATCAACCTGACGGTCGAAGACGGGGAATTTATGGTGCTGGTGGGGCCTTCGGGCTGCGGAAAAAGCACTTTGCTGCGATCGATCGCCGGTTTGGAAGTTTTGACAGCGGGCAATATCTGGGTTGGCGATCGGCTCGTTAACGATTTGCCTCCTAAAGACCGAGATATCGCTATGGTATTTCAAAATTATGCTCTCTATCCTCACTTAACAGTTTACGATAATCTCGCTTTTGGATTGCGCCG
>JAYUGZ010000899.1:0-1074 GCA_043767465.1 Cyanobacteriota bacterium | reverse complement strand
GTAGTGGATCAGGAATTCAAGACAGTTAAACTGTCAGACTATAAAGGCAAAAAGTATGTAGTCCTGTTCTTCTATCCCTTGGACTTCACCTTTGTGTGTCCGACTGAGATTACAGCATTTAGCGATCGCCATGAGGACTTCAACAAAATCAACACCGAAATCCTCGGCGTATCCGTTGACAGCGAATTCTCTCACCTCGCTTGGATACAAACAGACCGCAAATTAGGCGGTATCGGCGACCTCAACTATCCGTTAGTTGCTGACCTCAAAAAAACAATCAGTTCCGACTACAACGTCCTCGACCCAGAAGCAGGAATTGCCCTCAGAGGTCTGTTCATTATCGACAAAGAAGGCATCATCCAACACTCTACTATCAACAATCTTGCCTTCGGCCGCAGCGTAGACGAAACTCTCCGCATTCTGCAAGCTATCCAACACGTCCAGTCTCACCCAGATGAAGTTTGTCCCGCCGGCTGGCAGCCTGGTGACAAAACCATGACTCCCGATCCTGTGAAGTCTAAAGTATTCTTTGCTGCTGTCTAATAGTTATTGAGTGGTAGGGGCGGCGCCTGTGAGTGCCCGCCCGTTTCGTTTTGATAGCATTTACACGCAAAAATGGTTGAGTGTGTTACTTGCAGGGGTAAGGTGGGCACTGCGCACCCTACAGATAGAGTTGGTGCGCAAATCACTTTTAACTTAAACAGTTTTTAATTCAAAACTCAAAACCTTCCCTCCGATTCCCAATGCCCCATTCCCCATTCCCAAATTAGGAAATATGCTGACTTCTAGTGATTTTAGCGGCTTGTTAAATCAGCGGTTTTTCCAAAATTTATTGCCTGTTCCCGCGACTAATGTTCTGAAGCTGGGACAGATGACGCCAGATTTTGAATTGCCGGATATTAATAATGGCAAATTGGTGCGGCTGTCGAACTATCGGGGCGATAAGCCTGTAGTTCTGGCTTTCACGCGAATTTTTACTGAAAAGCAATATTGCCCTTTCTGTTTTCCTCACATTAAAGCTTTGAATGAAAAGTGGGAACAGTTTGCCGATCGCAATATAGAATTATTGATGGT
>JAYUGZ010000898.1:0-2979 GCA_043767465.1 Cyanobacteriota bacterium | reverse complement strand
ACGGAGGTTTTATCGCGCCGCAAGTTTGAAGTTAAAGAGGGGATGCTGTACAATTTAGAGTTGGGTGCGGGGGAAGTAATGATTTTTAGCCGCGTCGGTGAGCGAGTTAAGGCGAAAACTATTGTGCGGGCGCAGCTTAACAGTGTGAAAAGTCAGCCTGGGGAAAGAATTGTGGTGGTTGGAGATTGTCCTGAATTGGGGAATTGGGATATTAGTAAGGCTTACCCGCTGGAGTATATCAATACTAATACTTGGTTTGGGGAAATCCCTTTTAATGAAAGTGCGGGGAAGTTGATTTCTTATAAGTATGCGCTGCTGCGGGAAGGACTTTCGCCGCTGCGAGAAAATTTGGTTTGTCGCCGCTGGGTTTTGGCTTCGGAAGGGACTGTGAAATGGCGCGACAAGTGGGCTAGCGGACGGGAGTCTTGAGTAGGGAACAGGCCAGAAAGCCTGTTTCATACTAGAATTTGCGTTGGGTGGAATGGGCTTTTAGCCTGTGTTCAACAGCAGGCTTTGTGGGCTGATTGACGTGTTTTTTAGCTAGCTAGAAGCCTGTTTTATCAGAAAACTTATGTTTGGTGGAACGGGCTTCTAGCTTGTGTTCAACAGCAGAGTTTGTGTGCTGTCTTACGTGTTTTTAATCGAGCTAGAAGCCTGTTTTACCAGAAAATTTATGTTTGGTATAACGGGCTTCTAGCCTGTGATTTAGGGTGCGCCACAAGCACCAGTTTGATTAAAGCGATCGCAATTTTTCGACTAAAGTATCGACATAAAGTTCGCTGTTGTGCTGGTTAACGATCGTTTCGTAGCCTCGCTGCGCCAGAGATTCAGCTTCTTGAGGATTTTTTAGCAATTGGACGATCGCCTCGCGCAAAGCTGCTGCATCTCCGACATCGACCGCTTTAGTAATATCCGACCCTAAATAATCTACCATGCCTTCAGTGCGAGTAATGGCGACCGGCCGCTTGCAGGCTGCTGCTTCTAACAAACCCTGCACTCCAGCAGCATATTTATTCTCAATCAAGCAAACTGCAACTACGTCTGCATCGCGGTAAAGCTGTACTAAATCGGGCCATTCGTAGAATTTGCGAGACATATTTTCGGGCATAGTATCGGGGAAAGCTTGCGATAAAGCTTTGGCATCTTTAGAAAAGCCGCTAATTTTTACGTCAACATCTAAGTCAGCAGTTGCTGCGGCTAAAAGTCGGTAGTCGCGTTTTTCTAGTCCGACGCTAACCACTGTTTGCCGCTTTTTGTCGGCCGAAACGGGGCCTGGTGTGAAAAACTGGGTATCTGTCTGTTCTAGCTGCACTAAAATGCGAGATTCGGGTAGACCTAAATAGTTGCGCACGAAGTTTGTTTGAGTGCTGGCGCAGGCCATAAATATGTCAATTTTGTCGGCCAAACCGAATAGTTTCAGGGCGACGCGGCCGCGCAGCCGATCGATATTGTGGCAATATACAACAATTTTTGGCCGCTGCGATCGGGCGCCGCACACCGCCGCCACTGGAATGCCAATGTCCTCGCCGGTACAAAATATCACGTCGTCGCTGCTGACTTGCTCGGACAACTTGCGCGCTAGGGCCCAATGTTGGGGTTGGGAAGAAATTTTCGATCGCACCTTGTCGCTCAAGGATATGCCTTCGCCGTCGGGGGAGTGGACTGTGGCATTTAAGCGGTCTCTCATGGCCTTGAGGACGTGGCGGGGGCATTTGCCGAGTTGGGCATCGCGGTCAATGCCATCGAGGTCTATTTTGCGACCTAATGCTAAATGATATTTCAAAATATTCTCCTTACCATGCTGGGGCTGGACAAACGATCGAACCTGACAAAGATTCTATCCTCTACAGTTGAAAGTGCTGGTGCGGGCGATCGCTCGATTTGGGCATTCAAGATTTTCGATTTGATGTTACTTATGAATCTATTAAATTGAGGTAATCGAGTCTGGGACTGGTATCGCAACCCCGCGCCCCGCGTTTGGGAACCTGATGCGTGAGGACACCTGCCGGCTGATCTTTTAGAGTCAAAAACAGTGACTTGGGTCGATCGATTCAAATGACTTAAACTTTTATGCTGAAGTTAGCTGAAGCATCTATGTTAGACCTCATGTATATTTCTCCAGAGCAAGATCAAAAAATTCGCTACATCATGCGCGAGTGCGGCCAAGCAGCCTACAGGCTTGCAGCGGAACCTTTTGAAGTTTCCGAGAAAGGCCCGGACGACTACGTGACGAGTATCGATCGCTACTTAGACCGACAACTATCAGCAGCATTTAGCACTTTGTTTCCTGAAGACGGCACGATCACGGAAGAAAACAGCGCCTCTAGAGCAGCTTACCTGGGAAATTACCAGCGTCTGTGGTGCATCGATCCCCTGGACGGGACGGAGGGATTTATTCAGGGAAAACAGCACTACGCTGTGATGGTGGGGCTGCTGGTGGAGGGCGAACCCGTGGCGGGCTGGATCTACGCTCCGGCTTTTGACCAAATGTATTTTGGCGGCAAAGATTGGGGATTGTTCCAAACTGTGGGAACCTCTTCGCCGCAGCCGATCGCACTTTGCCAACCCCCGGCTCCGACACCGTTCAATTGTAAAATTATTCTCGGCGACAGAGACCAGAAAAACTACGCCCGGGCGATCGCCCAAAGCATCCCAGGAGCCGAATTTTACTCGCTGGGTAGCTTTGGCTTAAAGGTGATGGAAGTGATCCTCGGTCGAGCCGGTTTGTACCTGTATTTCAACGGCAGGGTTAAAGTGTGGGATACCGCCGGCCCTCTGGCTCTAGCAAAGGCAGCCGGATTGGTTTGTTGCGACTTGCAAGGTCAACCGCTGAGGTGGACTCCAGATGCGATCGAGCCGCAGTCTCTGGCGCACACGCAGTCGATCGCGATCGGCTGGCCGGACTACATAGAATCTCTGTTGGGCAAAGTTAAACAGGCAGTGACAGGCGTGTAAACCCGTTGATGATTAAAGAATCTG
>JAYUGZ010000897.1:0-19005 GCA_043767465.1 Cyanobacteriota bacterium | reverse complement strand
GACATTTATTTATATCAATAATTAAACGCACTCTAAAATCCCGAACCGGGTTGTTTGAGAAACTCTGCTTCTTCGGGAGTTGTTTCGCGTCCGAGAATTTGATTGCGGTGGGGAAATCTGCCAAAACGCTCGATTATTTTAAAATGTCGCACTGCGAAATCAATCACTGAACCGCTGTCAGGTTCGCCGCTGAGTTGGCGAAATAGTTCCACAGATTTTTGCTGGTGTTCTAAGTTTTCGCTGTGTTCAAAAGGCAGGTAAATAAACCATTTTTGTACAGTCAGCAATTGGCTATCGAAGTTATTATTAACAGCGTGTTGGGCGGCGGCTAAGGCTTTGCTGTCTGTGGCGAAGGCTTGAGCTGTTTCGCGAAACATATTGCGCCCAAATTGATCGAGCAGTATAATTAATGCTAGGCAGTTTTGCGGGGAATCTTGCCAGGAGTCGAGTTGACCCGAGGTGGCTAGTTCGTATTGCGGGAGAAAGTTCGCTCGCACTTCCGTATCAAAATCAGTATTTTTCTCAAACCACTTGTTTTGGACTTTGCCAAACTCAGGAGAGTTCGATCGACCAAACCAAAAATCTAAAACTTCATTCATTAGCAATCTAGTGTCCGATTGGTTTTTGACTGCAATTTATGTGTATGTAGTTGCATAACATATGCTTTGTGTGCAACTACATCCAGCAGCGATTAATGATTGGCAATGGTGACTTAAGAGCGTTTGTTGTCCGATGCTTAAATTTAGGAACTAGCAAACAGTCTGTCCCAAGTTTTGCCTCCCACAATTCCGTCTACAGGAAGGTGCGCTTGTCGCTGAAATCTCTTCACTGCATCTAGGGTTGTTTTGCCAAAAATGCCATCAAGTGCGATCGGCTGCGGGCACAAACCCCGCGCGTTCAACAATTTTTGCAGTCTTTTGACATCTTCCCCTCTCGATCCGTGTTTTAAAATCCTTTTATGGTATCTGACTTCCGGTTCATGGCAATCTTTTTTAATGTGGCAAACTGCATCACTCGCCCCCGCTGAAAAGTTTGCGGCATTGGCGCCAGTCAAAACTAATAAGCCGAGAACTGCTAGTAAATAATAAAAAGTCTGTGATCCGACCATACTTTCCCTGTTAATTTTATTAAGCGTTTTCTGCAAGTTTGACGATTGTTTGAGAGTGAGAAACCGGGTTTCTGGGATGGAGGCTTCCAATCTCGACCGGGTTTCTGGCAACAGTCAACCGACATTCTACAATATAAGTGGCTTTACCGCAAAATCTCGGATTGTGCAGGTTAAATTTTGTTGCTCTTGGGTAGCAGCAAAGGTAACAATTACTTCGCAGGCTACTGCAACTGTCAGCATTACCAAGTTTCTCGCCAGCGGGTAATCGCAAATGTCATCATTCGCCGCTGAAGGAACCCGATAGTGTTGGTTCCAAATTATTTCGGAGTAATCGGCAGCTAATCCGACGTGCAAGCAGGGAATCGAGACACTCGCACAGTAATCTTTGACTGCTTGACGCCCGACGCTGTTATCAAAAGTATCGATCGCAACGGCGCTGTTGGCAAGCAGTCGATCGGCATTGACGGGGGTCAATTCTTTGGAGTGCGCGTCAATGCTGACTGACAAAGCCCGGTAGAGGTTGTTGGCGAGAATTTTGGCTTTGAATGCGCCGATGTCCGATCGATAATATGGTTGAGTGGAAAGGTTGCGCTCTTCGATGCGATCGCGATCGATGACTCTTAACTGACAAAAGCCCGTTAGCGAAGCCCTCGAAGAGGATCGCGCTAGACTCTCTACAATATTCGCACCCAAAGCGCCCGCGCCGCACACCGTTACCGGGAAATTTTTGATTAGCGACATCACTGCGGAAGTTCTGTAAAGTTGTTCGTGAAAAAATATACTCATGACAGTTGACAGTTGACCTGTGACAGAATTGATGATTTTTATCGATTTTCCACTACTCCGACTAATGACTGCAAGTCGAAATCTTTGTCCAATCCGCTGAGACAAATACCAGCACTCATTACTGTTAAGTCATTTTTGGCGATCGCCGAAGTATGATGTTCTCCACTGCCGCTAGTCCATTCAACCAGCCAGTAATCTTGGCGATCGCGAAAATCCCGCAATTCACCGCCACCCATTTTCAACGCCCGCTGCAAGCGCTTTTCGTCCCGCACTTTCGGAGCGAAATCTTTAATATTTCGGGAGACCAATTCGTAAACAGTTCGCATTTCCGGCGTCATTCCTTTAAAGCGAACTTCTTCAGGCAAAATTAAATGTTTCAAAGCTCTTTTCAACTTTTCCGACGGTAGCGGATCGGCGCGCCTGTCAATCTCTTCAAACCACAAACAATTACCGTCCCACCGCGCCACAATCTGCTCGAACTGCGAGCCTTCACTCACCAAATGTACAGCTACAGGTTTAGCAAAACCCACGCGCTGTTTAGCATCAGACTCGTTAACAGGATAAGCCAGCCAAGTTTGCCCTTGTAGCACGCGAGCTAGTTGCAGGCGAATCGGTACAAGCAGTTGCAAATACTCTGCGACTTGCGGCAAACTCGCATCTTCAATTACCGCCGCAATTTTCTCATTTATCGGTCTAAAAATAGCCCATCCTTCAAAGTTTTGTGGCTGCGGTTGAAACAAATAAGTCATCCCACCTATCCTTGTCCGCACCCTTCCCCCACGCACGCAGGGAGCCAGGAATTGGGTATCGAGTAGTTGCCCTTCTTTGGCGGCGAGTTGGCTGAGAATTTTGCGGATATCTGCCACTGGATTGACCTCCGTAATCTGGCTTTTGTTTGCATAACCTAATCTTAACTTAAGCAATTATAAACATTTATAAAAAAACTTGACATTAATAATTCTTCTCAAATATTATTGAGCTATCATCCAAATTTAACAGTGTAGAAATCTCAACTAAATATGCTACAAAAACTATTTTCTAAGTTGGTTGTACTGACAGCTTTGACAGTTCCTATGTTAGCGTCTGCCCAGGCAGCCATGGCTCAGAACACTCATGGAGCTACTGCTTATTCTTCGACTTCTGATGCCACTGGTATTAGTTGGGATCATGCTACAGAGAAAGAAGCACTAGACGCAGCAGTAGCCGCCTGCAATCAACAAAGCGGAGGAGCTAACGACTGCCAAGCGCTGACTTCTAATACGAATAATTGTGGAGCGATCTCAGTAGGCAAGGGAGGAGCAGGTGCAGGCTGGGGCGACGATAAAGCAGCAGCAGAAGCTCAAGCTCTCGCGGCTTGTAGCGAACTGGAAGGAGGCAATTGTAAAATGCAGCTTTCAGCTTGCAACAAGTAATTGAACCGCTCAAAATCGGTCTGAGGGGTGTATATTTTCGCTGGCAAAATAGCTGATAAAATAGCGCTATTATGTCGGTTAATTTCCGCGACAAAAATGGTTTGTAGTGAGGACTAAAGTCCTCAGATTGTAAGGACTAAAGTCCTCACTACAAACCAGTAGGGTGCGCCACAAGCACCTTACTCAGTTAATCTCCTACTTCCGAAGTAACTGCATCGGGTGGCAGCAAACTTTCTAATCTATCTTTAGACCAGTATTCAGTAGGATAAGCAAGTGCAATAATATCAGAAAGTCGAATCAGCCACGTAACTTGTCCGTAAGCATCGGTATTTTCCGCTTGTTCGTTAGGGGGAACTATCACCAAAAGTTCGGCAAACTCCCCGTACAAATTAATTGGGATGCCACCGAAACTGGTATTATTTGTTTTAATCCAAACTTTACAGCCTCGATCGAGAGCTTCTTGCAGTCGCTGGCAGAGTAAAGTGGATTTTTTGACTTGGGATTTTTTTTCCTGAGATTTTTTTCCCATAGTTAAGAAGTTAAAGTATTTGTACTGTTGGTTGCACGGTGGCTGGCACGGTGGCTGGAGACAGTGAGTTGAAATTTAGTGCGCTCCTCTCTTCTGCAAGCTTCGCTAACGCGATTTGGTATTGAAACGAACAAAAGGAAAAAGGACGATCGCCCGATCGACACCCATCAGTCTAGTCTACAAGAAAGTGCTGCAATGCGATCGTCATAACAATTTAATCGCAAAAATCTCAAATCTCAAATCTTAAATAGCCTGACTTGCGGTAACACTGTTACAGAGTCAATCAACGATCCCCGTATTTATACTGTGCCCAAATGTACTATAATTGGCGGAATCTTCCCAAATCGTTTAAGTAAAACAATGGACTGGCGAAAGCTCATTTATCCCAACCATAAAACTGCCGCAAATCAACCCGCAGCAACAGAAACTCGATTGTCTGTAGAATTCTTGTTGGGACTCTTTGCGGCGGGATGGACAGAAGAGCAGGTGTTAGAGAAATATCCCGCACTCACTTCGCCCAAGCTGCGCGCTGCTTTAGCTGCTGCGGATTCCCACTTAGTGTCATCCATCGCCAATCCAGAGTTACTAGAAATTATCGAGCAAACTAGAGAAGAATTTAAAATCGGGAAAAAGCTGTCGCTTCAGGATACTGAGGGAGATGTTTGGGAGTAATATTAAATACGGTTAGATTGGAATTAGATCGCGAACACTGGCGAACTCACACTGCACTCCGAAAATTCTGCGATTCTGTTTCTGCCAAATGTCGATGATGTTGACGCATTCCCTCTAGCATAACTTGTTCTGACGGATCTAGTCCATCTGCATAGGCTTCATTGATGCTTTTTAGGAGTTCTTGTTGATGATGGCGACGCAAGTAGTCTTCAATTGCTAGGATTAATAGTTGTTTTTCAGGAATCTGCATCTCATTTGCCAGGAGACATACTTGGTTATAGAGTGAATCTGGGAGGGAAAGATCCGTTTTCATGTTGGATATGAGGTTGTACCTGTTTGATTAACTATGATTCTAGTTTAGCTTAAGTGCGATCGCTCGCACAGCACTCGGAAACCATATTAAATCTCAACTTCCCCCTAAATTTCGTCTAACTATTTCCCGAAACTCCAACACCGCCTCAAGGGGATCGGGGCGTTGTACATACTCTGCGATCAGTGATAAATTCAAATTGGGCAACAACTCACTTTGCTCGATTTTTTCATATTCATTTTCCCGCAGATGATAAACTTCAAAGCGACGATTTTTCCAGAACCAAACTTCTTTGACTCCGAGCTTTTGGTAAACAGCTAGCTTATCCAGACCACCACTGCTTAGTACAACCTCGATCGCCAAATCGGGAAACTCTTTTTCTGTACCAATACAATAGCACTCATCCGGTTCTGTACCGCCCTTTTTTGCTTGGATGCGAAATGTAGTTGAGCCCAATCCCCAAAACCGAGTCCGTGTTTCTTGAAAATACGCTTCTAGCAGCATCCCAATATTGGTTTTATCTCGATCGTGACGGCGACTTGGGGACATAATTTCCAGGACTTCTTCTAAATAAGTAACTCGATACCAAGGACTATCTCCGAGTTGATTCAGTAATTCTTCGTACTGTTGCCAACTTACCCCACTGGTAATAAATCTTTCCACTGGATCTTCGGTGAAAAGCTCTAATTCGGTTGCTAAATCTTTGATTAGTATTGAAGTCACCAACAGACCCTCCCAAGTTTAGAGTATAGTTGAAGATTATGATTTTATCATCAATGGTTTAACTGGCGATCGCTACCTCATTTTCTGTATCATCCTCTTCATCAAGCCCGAATTTTTTGCAAATTTCATCGAGTGTCTGAGGTTGAATGACTCTTGATTTAGCTCGCTTCAGTGCCGTTAACAAGCGAGTTGCATTAGCAGGCGATCGCAGCAAATAAAGCGTTTCTAGCAAACTTTCTAATTCTGCCTCAGAAATCAAAACCGCATTTTTGCCGTTAGGTCTAGTAATAACTATTACTTCCCCAGTTTCAACAGCGCGACCGCAGAGATTTTCTAAATTTGCTTCAGCTTCAGCGTATGTAATCTCAGTTGACATAAAATTCTAACTCCTACTAATTTAATGACTCAAATTGTGTAACTTTACTAATAGTGATAGCGTGCTTTTATAAAATCAATACGGTCATCAGTCACCAAATAAACTATACGATGTTCTTTATTCAATCGACGCGACCACGCGCCCGAAAACTCGTATTTCAAGGGTTCCGGCTTGCCAATGCCTTCAAACGGGTCTCGCAAAATTTCTCGGATCGTTTTGATTAAGCGTAACGCCATCTTGCGGTCAATTTGTACCCAATATTCTAGGTCTTCTAAAAACTCAGGCTGAAAAACTGCCTGACGTTCTATGCGATCGCTCTCACCCTCAGCACTCATCTGGCAAACCCTGAATCATTTTTTCAATTTTATGCTCCCTGCTAGAAAAAATAAGGTGAGCATTGCCCGCCAGCTTCACTGACGAGCCATGCCCGATTATATCACTTGTCATCCCTGACAGGCAAAGTCACATCCAGAATTTCCATCAACAACTCCAGCCGCGAAGGACGAGACAACATTGGCACCAAGTTCGGCAGCGAGTAATAATCGCCAGCAAACGTAAACGTTTCCACCGACACTTGCTTATCCTTCAATTGTTGTTCAACATATTCGCAGTAAGCGCCAACTCGCACAATCACCACATCAGGAATTACCCCCAAACTGCGGCAGTAATTCTGATAAGCATCAGCAAAATAAGGTGCAGAGTTTTCGCCTTCATCTGTTACCATAATGAACTGCTCAACCACCTGCTTCTTAATCCGCATTGCTTCCACCGCGCAACCGCAACTTGTGCCGCCGCCTGCGCGAATGTGCTTGAATGCGCGCTCCCAATCGGTCAATTCGCTGCCGTTTGCTACCACTGGATACGGCATCGTGTCGAAGGCGTAGACGAACAGCGCGGCCTCGGAAATGCCCGAAATCATGGCAGCAAGACGCTTACCAACTTCGATCGCACTTTCCATACTTCCCGACTTGTCAATCAACAAACCGGTGGCTTTGACAATCTTGCCGCGCTTCTTCACCTGTTCGTTTGTCACCGCTTCCAGCTTCGCCGTCGTGGCTGCGTCGAAGTTCGCGCCCGCACCAGCAACACTGGCTTTGTATGCAGAAACCCGATCGCACTTTGCCGCTTCATCCAGCTTTGAGTCAATCAACAGCTTGACATCCGGGTGATCCATCGCGCCACGAGACTGAATCGATTTCAGGTTGTTGATCACTTCCTGCGGCGACATCGAGTTAATCAGCGCTGCTAACACCGTTGGCGTCAGCATTTTGATCGCACCAACTGCGATCGTATAGGGAATCTTGTACTCAACAATCAAATTCGCCTGTTCCGCAGGAGTCGCCGCCTTTGCTAATTGCTTCAAAACAAATGCCAGCGAGTCTTCCGGCGGATTGTCCTTAAACAGGATAGCATTAGCTCGATCGCTCGGCTTGACGTGCAGAGTCGCGTACAAGTGCTTCATCGCCTTGCGGTTGCGGATGGCGGCGCGATCGAAAAACTGGGCATTCTTCTCGCGCGATCGCAGATAGCGAGTGACAGCAGTGCGCGCACTCCGCGGAACCTTATTCTGGTGCTGCTTCATAAAGTCCACAATCCGGGAAACCTCGTAGGGCGGGAACTCTTGCAACATCATGAACCCGGCATCTCGATGTTCGGTGAGGGCGGAAGTCAGCAAGTTTCCAGCAAAAACTTCCTTGTGATCGCGCACGTCGCCGTGACGTTGATACCACACTGCTAAATGACCGTAAAAAAGCGGATCTAATTCGATAATTAACTTGTGAATTTCTGTCACCTTTTCCAGTTGTCGGTGAGGTGTGGTGAGCAGACTGTTGAGCATTTCTAAACGTAAATCGCGCTCTAATAAATTCATTGTGCTGCCTCCAGTTGTGATTTTGGATTGGCGATTTTGGATTTTCAATTATTAGGAATATCCCAAAATAAGCGGGTGGCAGTTGTTGCACGCTTGGCAATGAATATCGTAGTCACCGCGCAAGTTTGAGGAGCTTTGTTTTTATAACCTTAACAGGGTTGGTATGTAAGCTCTTCGGATTGGGGCGCGGCAACAACTGCTATTTTAAAACTATTTCAGGGAAAATTCTGGGATTTCGATCGCCCTTAAATCCGGTTCAACCCAATTATTCCGGGCTTCCGAGGACATCAAGTGCGATCGGGTGTAGTGGTGAAATGGTAAAGTGGAATCGGCATATTCGACAATCAAACCGTTAGCCAAATGTACGATCGAGCGATTGCGGCCTTCATCAGCCAAATACTCGCGCACAGTTTGTGCCCAAAACAGCGTTAGCGTTTCGTGATACCCGCTGTTTGGCGTGTTTTCAATGCCATTCACCGCGTTGTAACGTTTAATGCCATTGCGAATCGCATCGATCGCCTCTGAGTCCGATTCGCCAAACAGAAAATACCATAGAGCAACGGTTAAATGGGCTTCGTGCGTCCACTTGCTGCGCGGTAGGCTGCATTCTTGGAAGGCGTGGAGGAGGGTATCTATCTCGTTGGGCGATCGGTAAATTGGAACTTTTTTGATCATGGCTAATACCCAATCAATTCCTTAGTCGGCGTCCGGCGGACTTCGTATGTGTAGTCGCGGTTTAAACCGCCGACTCATGTCTGTTAATTCTTACTGAGTTGTTCCATGATGAACTTAATTTGCTTCTTGTTACACTGACGTTTTCTCGCGGTGTACTTCCATGTTTGGACATGGGAGTAATATTTAGTTACCTCCAATTCTTCCCGATCTGCCAGCTCGAAAAAATACCAAATGCCATCTAACTTTTCATAATGATGATCATCATCAATCTTGAGAAAATTATCAGGCTTTTTCGGAGGTAATTTTCGTACCTTGTTTGCTAAGCAGAGTATCCGCGTTTCAGGATGAACGTAAAGTTCCTGTTTCCAAGAACCAAGTTGACGCCGATATTGACGATTGTAAACAATTCCATCAACCAACACAGCATCTCTTTCCACATAACCCCAGACATGGGAGAGAATATGTTTTCCAGAAAGCGTAGTTATATCAAGCATTTGACACAGTTCGTGGTAGATATCATCCCAATTTTGTCCTACCTTACTCCGCAGCCAGCGATATAATGGCCCCAAACAATCAGAAAAATATTTGCTTTTTCTTTTCAGCTTGAGTAGATAAGGGTTAAAGATTCCATCTGTGTAAGCTGCTTCAGTAATTTCTTCCAGATGTTTCTTATTTCCTGGGACTTTTTTTAAGCTAGCTCTCCAGCCACCGCGAGGCCGTTCAATGACGATTCTATCTAATCGGTGTTCGCTCATAGCAATTATAAATTGTAAATTGTAAATTAGGCGACAAATTTTAAAACACTTCGCGCAAGTCAAAAAAGCTTTAAGCACAGCCGTTCTTACCAGTTTTACCTAGCAGTGGACACGCAAACCTCATCTAGAACTAGAGACTCAGAATGCTTCCCTAATTCGATCGCTCGAATATCGGTACCTTAGGGCAGTTATAGTTACTGAAGTGTGTAAGCTTCATCAGTTAGGGCGCGAAGTGTTTCGTTTTTACTAACGAATTCAGTCCTGAGAAAATTAGAGGTTACGTGGAAATTTGAAAAATAGTTTGCTTTGTTTTCCATAAGGTTTGAGGAAAAGTGAATCAAAGTGTTAGGTAGTAAAAGTCACTTCGCGCAAGTTAAGAAAGCCGTTTGCACATACGCAGGAATTGAACCCGCGACCTTTTCTTTAAATAGAAATGCTCTACCAATGTGAGCTAGTATGTAAGCTTCCTTTGTTAGGGCGCGAAGTGGAACTTTTAACCGCGTGACCAATCTAAAGAGTTCAGGTATAAGAGGCGGCGCACGAGTCAGAGAAGCTTTGTTTACGCCTCGCGGCGAGCAGGAATCGAACCCACGATTCGATTTTAAGTCGAACGTTACCAGTTTGTAAGCTTCTTTAGTTAGGGTGCGCCTCCGACAACTAATAATTTTTTATTCCGCGCAAGTTTGAAAAGCTGTTGACAATTTCTAGCGTGTTTACCATTTCACCATAAAGGCCGCAGCCTTTAGCGGGACTTGAACCCGCAATCTTTTCAGAACTAGAACCCTAATGTGTGTAAGCTTATCGAATTAGGGCGCGGAATAAAAGTAAATTCCTAGCCGTAAACGGCCTCTGGGCGGATAATTAAATCACCGGAAGGACGGCGATCCAGCACGTAAGACTCGAAGCGATCGCTCTTGACATCAAAATGATTGGCTAGACGTTCCTGAATTGTTTTGTCGCTCATTCCTGCTGTGATACCCAGTTGGTTTTCTACCACATCATAGGAACGTCCTTCAAAACGAATGTGAACCATAACTGTTACCTCCTTAAGCGATTTTAGATTTTAGATTTTAGATTTTGGATTAGTAGCTTTTCTGCTGTTTAGTTGTGGCGTTAGTTGGTAAAAATTGTCAGCATTCGCATCTGCGCCAACTCGACAATTTTTACATAAACAAACGCCGTTCTAAATGGTAAGCTTGTTTGAGATGGCGGATTTCTTCAGTTTTTTGGGCCGATCGCAATTGATCGCAATTGTGCTGTTCTGCATCCGCCTGAGATTCGTTGAAATTCGGTTGACTTGGTACAAAATCTGACTCAGGTCGAGTCAGTCTGTAACTGAACAGTCTCGTGAAAAGTAATAACATGACAATCAAGTCTGTATTGCAAGACTTTCAAATTGATGTTCCTTGAAATCTCGATCGCTATTTAGTTGTCAAGGTTCAGAATTGGTACGGAAAATACTGGTTTTTGGCTCTCCTGCGCTTTCCATATATTTATACTACATACATACTACAGAGATGTCAAGGGGGTAGCAAAACTTTTTTAGATAAAACTTACAGAGGTTGTAGAAACGGGGTTTTTGACAAAAATATTGTGTTACAACTCGCAAATGCACTAAAAAACCCGGTTTTTTTGAGTCGGAGTGCGATCGCCAACTGTGCACTCGGGCCCAGAAACCCGGTTTCTACGAGAAATATTGTTTAGTGACGAGGCATACACAGAGAAACCGGGTTTCTTAAACCCTTCACCCCAAATAGCTCAAACATCCTTAACATAGGAAATGCTATCGCGAATTTTGTGGAAGCCGGCAGACTCGTAAAGTCGCAATGCACCGGAAGGATTTGCAGTATCCACGCCGAGAATCGCAGTCTCGACACCGGCAGCTTTTAGTCGCTGCAAACCAGCCAGCAACATCGCTCGTCCCAATCCAAGTTTGCGGAAACCGCGCCGCGTACCGAGAACACCAATCCAGCCTTCGTTTCGTCCGGTGCGAGTATTTTCCTCCTGGCTAATGTCGCAGTAACAAAAAGCGACAAATGTGCCGTCACCAGTAACAGAAATCAAATCTAAATCATTTCTGTAATCGGGTTTTGCTGAATAATAGTTGAATTCTTCGACTGTTAAATCGTGGTGATTCCAGTGATCGATAAACGACTGATTGAACATTTCTACCCAAGCTTCGGCATCCTGTTCGCAGGAGACTTGACGCAGCAAGAAACCTTCGGGGAATTGCGGTTCTGGGATCGGTTCCCAGAGCGATCGCGCCATGCGGCAAAAATAGCGAGCGATCTGAAAACCGCAACTTTCCAGCACAGCAATGCGATCGGCATCCTGTGCCCTAACCCCCGATCGCAGCTTCACTGACGCACCCCGCAATGATGCTACCTCGCGCATTCGCGTTTCGCCCCAGGCCACTACTGCCGCTTCCACACCGCCACCGCGCGCCTCGGGATGGACGCGAAACGACAGCCAACCGTCTGTTACTTCCCCTGGTTCAGAAATCGACAACAAAGCAAAACCGATTAATTTGCCGCCGGCATCTTCCCAAAGGCAGATATCGCGGGCTAAATCTCGGGACGGTTGGTTAAATTCTTGTTGCAATTCCGAGATGGAAGTGCCTTCATCTAGCCGATCGAGTTCTTCGCAAGTATTCATTAAATCGGCGATCGCAGTTAAATCGCTTTCGCCCGCATAGCAGCGCGCCGAGAGATTGAACATCATAGTTAATCACCTTTTCCGGTTATCGAGCGATAGAAATAGTCCTGCACGCACGGGTAGTCAGAAATCTGACTATTGTAGGAAAATACTTCTTTGCAACCCACAGATCCGGTAAAAAAACTGGTTATGAAGGTCTTGATGCTTCCAGGACTGATAAAAATAGCTTGGTCGATCGGCATTCAAAATCCCACAACACAAAGACTCACAGACATAGAACCGGTACAGGCGTTGACTGCGATCGCGAGCGAAATATGAGCGCAAAACTATCTACAAAAGCCAAGTTAATTTCTCAAAGCCTTGTGAGTAGTATGTTATTTGGGATGGGAGTAGAAGGACTTGAACCTTCGACCTTGAGATTAAGAGTCACCTGCTCTAACCAACTGAGCTATACTCCCGCATCTAGACTACTATAACACAACTGTTCTGAAAATTCAACTATTTTTCTATAAATTTGTGGCGATTATCTGGATCGAGTTTTCTGTAAGGGCGATCGACCGCAGCTAAAAGCCCGTAAACTACTATAGAAGCGCTAGCTTTACCGGCAAGCAATTCTTCGAGGTATTTAGTACCTCGTTTGGTGGTATTGTAATGAATTCGGGTTTCAGGACTCATTTGGCAAACTTCACCAGCTAGCAACTCTACAGGGCGATCGCGCAGAATGCCTGATCGTATCATGCGGTGATAGTCACCTACAGACCATTTAGCTAGCATTTTCATTGCAGAACACGAAATACCAAACTCAAGCAAGATTTTTTTGACCCAATATATAAGGCAACAATTTAGCGATATTTCTAGCATCATCAATCCCTCGGTGATGAGTTCCTGATAGCGGTAAACCTGCAAGTTCTAAGGCTTGTTCCATGCCGTATCGCTTTGGCAAACCTTGGGTTTCTGTAAACATTTTTTTGACATTGACGTGGGGATAAGCAATGGGAAAAGGGAGTTGATGAAAATTGCTATCCTGTTTAAATTGTTTGCGATCGAAGTCGCCCCAGGAACCAAATACACCGTTTGAGTAGCCAGACAGCCAGTTTTTCAGCATAGCGCTTGCTTCTGGGTAAGTTGGGGCGATATCGACTTGCGTTTGGGCGATCGATGTTAATGACGTGCAGAATTCGGTGAGAATGGGATGACGCACGGGTTTGATGAATGTTTGAAATTCATCGACGATTGTTAGTGTTGCGGGATCTACCATCACTGCGCCAATCTCAATGATTTCCATGTGATTTCTGGCGATCGATCCTTTGTCGCAGCAGGTTGCTTCCAGATCGAGCACTAGATAATAGTCGAAGTCTTTTAAATTCCTCATAAATTTTATCTAAATATTTTTTATTTTTAACCGCAGATGAACGTAGATAAATACAAATATTTTTGCTGCGATTCGCTTTTTTCTCTTGCAATTATAGCCTTTATCAAAAAGATGAGGTATGACTGACAGCTTATATGACCACTAAATCAAGAGGGCTCGCATCCCAACAACGTACCTTACTTTTTTGATAAAGGCTATATCTGCGTTAATTTGTGTTTATGTGCTTTGTATTTGCGAGTAAATTATCAATCGCCAGATTGTGCAATTGAAAAAATATGGCTGCTCAGCTAAGCTTTTTTTTGCCTAAAATATAAGGCAACAATCTAGCGATATTTTTAGCATCATCAATTCCTCGGTAAGGAGTTCCTTTCAACCGTAACTTCGCCAGTTTTAAAGCTTGTGCCATACCGTATCGTTTTGGCAAACCTTGCGTTTTTGTAAAGATTTTTTTGAGATTGACGTGAGGATAAGCAATGGGAAACGGGAGTTGATGCAAATTGCTATCCTTTTTAAATTGTTGGCGATCGAACTCGCCCCAGGAACCAAATACGCCATTTGAGTAGCCAGAAAGCCAGTTTTCCAGCAGGGCACTAGCTTCCGGGTAAGTTGGGGCGCCATCGACTTCGGTTTGGGCGATCGATGTTAAGGACGTGCAGAATTCAGTTAAGATCGGATTGCGGATGGGTTTGACGAATGTTTGAAATTCATCAACGATTTTTAGCTTTTTGGACTCTACCATAACTGCTCCTATCTCGATAATTTCCATCTGATTTCGTGGGATCGTTCCTTGATTGGAGCAGGTTGCTGCAAGATCGAGCACCAAGTAATAATTAAACTGTTTTAAATCCATCATAACTTCAACCTAAAATTTTGCCTTCGCCGTGCTTCACTCGATAATACAGCAACATGAAGCTGTTGCTGTAGATTGAGATTACCACAATTTGAGATTACAACAATTTTACATCGCACTGTTTGAACCTATCGTCATGTGTAACAATAGTTTAATCTTCTGCTTGGGCTTGAAAAATAATTAGACGGTCTAAATATCTTGATGGTAAAAAGTGAGATATTGTAATTTATCGTAATGGAGTAAGTTAATTAGAATGTGAGTATTAATTATATATTTCATGGCAACATATATTCTTCAAAACCAGGAGGTGTTTCATCAAAATTATCTGCAACGTAAGTAAAAACTCCTTTGCCACAGCCAAATTGACGATATTTGAGGACAGTAGTCTTTTCGGGTGAATTTTTTTTCAGTTTTTGAATTTCGTTTAAAAGTTGAATATCTTTTAATAGCAAAATCCATTTAATCAATTCTAACTTGAGAACTTGAATGCTCATGGCTTCTATGTTTAATGATTAGCAAATCTAGACTTATTATAAACCAATTTATTCCTGAATGTACGACCTGATGCTATTCGATCCGATCGCCCAAACACCTCATTTCTGCAATCGATAGTGCAGCAGCATGAAACCGTTACTGTAGATTTTGCGATCGCCTAGTTCCAGATTCGTCGGTGCGATCGCCCTCGCAAACATCGGAATTCCCGCCCCGATGACTACCGGATTCAACTTCACAATCATCTCATCAATCTCAGAAACAACCGTTGCCGCTAACTCACCGCCACCGCACAGCCAGATATCTTTACCCGTTTCCTGCTTCAATTCCTGAACCAATCCAACAGCATTGTCCGACACCAGTGCAACATTCCCATCTGGGCTGGCTGGCATACTGCGCGAAAAGACATACTGCTTCAAGCTGGGATAAGGATTAGTCAAACCCACATTTAGCCCGACTTCATAGGTTTTGCGCCCCATCAAAACAGCATCAAATTGCTTGTTACCTGCGCGAATGCCCAGTGCTTCGTGAAGGTGCGCCGGAATAGTTTCGGGAAAGCGATCGAACAAATCGGCAAAATGTTCTCCTGACATCGGAAAACAATCAAAGGAGCCATCTTCGCGAGCAATAAAACCGTCAACGGTGCAAGCCACGTAATATATGAGTTTTCTCATGTTTAAGATTGTTTTTTAAGAATTTTTGGGAATCACCAAGGCTGAAACCATCCTAGCAGTAGTGCTTTTATCGCCCGCATCCCTACAGACAATTGAAGGAAAGGGCGATCGGTACTCCGAAAGAAGATAAGCTGATGTCAACTAAATATGACTGCTGAAAATGGCCGAACCAGATGAAGCTTCCAAAACCATAAAAGTCACAATGCCCAACCGAATCCATCAAAAGCTGAAGAAGCTGTCTGACGAGTCAGGAATATCCATGTCTAAACTGATGCTCCTGGCAACTATCAAGGAATATAAGCTCATTGATGATAAAGATGCCACTGACTAACCCCATTTAGTACCCAGTCTTACCCCATTATGCTATCCTTTAGGGAAATAGTGAACCCTGGAGGTGTACTTGTGACCCAACATGAACTCGAAGCCCTTGTCGATGAACTCGGCTTAGTGGCTGTCGTTAGCCTGCTAGCAACAATCTGCCACAACAAAGCCCGACAAACCTTGTGCCTGAAGGGACAAGGGGCTACTCCTTATACAGCTTGGAACAGCAATGGCTTCTTGCTGAAGCAGTTGATGACCAGACTGCGGCCGATCGGCAGTTGCGATCGCGATCTAAACCTCAACGGCAACTGAGGTTCTGAAATTCAACCCGTGCAAGTTCGTAAAGCATTGGTTTTAGTCGGTTAACAGCCGGGTATGTATGCTTTAACTGTTAGGGCACGGGTTGAAATTCCTCGGTTTTGAACCAAGAATGGAGAGGACGGGACTCGAACCCGCATCGATCGACAGCAGCTTTCAGGAAACGCGCTTCCTTACTGCCCGCAAGCAGACGGGAACTGCCCCCATCTCGGACTGTTAATTCCTTTCAGTGCCTCTGCAACCCGCTACCAGCTTGCGTTTTCAGGGAACGTCGCGAAGCAACTTTTTACCCTACTCAACAAACGCGATCGTCCTTTTGAGAGCCGCTTTACCTAGTTTTTACGGTGCCATTCCATTTAGGCGACCTCCCCAAAGTTCCTATTGCTAAGTAGGTGGACATAAATAAATCCAAGAATGTCATTGCGAGGAACGAAGCAATCGCAGGGTTTTGGGATTACTTCGTTATCTCTTCGGACAGCTAATATATATGTCTACCTACTTATAGGATAACAAATATATCTGCAAATTTCCATAATATTTCATTAAGGAAGATGAAGGAATCGAACCCTTACAGGTGTTACCTGTACCCTTGTTTTCAAGACAAGTTGCCAACCATTTAGCGGCATCTTCCATGATATGAAATATCCATAATTTCTATGGCTAAATAGGAAATCCACTCCTAGAGGTACTGCCCCTCCTATCGCCGCGTTATCAGCACGGTATCTCGCTTTTCGACTTCTGGTGGTGATATCAAATCCTTGCCAAATCGCACCGCATCGGTAAGGACACAGCAGTGCTGTGTCCCTACAATACATCGGTATAATTAACTAGATTTGATATTGAAAGGAAGATGAAGGAATCGAACCTTTACAGTTACCTGTACCCTGGTTTTCGAGGCCAGTTGCCGACCGTTTAGCGGCATCTTCCAAGGGGTGTCCGACGGGACTCGAACCCGCTAATAACTAGCTTCACGGGCTAGCGTCTCGACCGCTTCGACTTCAGACACCATCAGTGGAATCAAGGAGAATCGTAGGCGAAGCCTTCCCGAAGGGTACTCCTAACCTCTTGCGTGCAAAGCAAGCGCTCTACCAATTGAGCTATGACCCCGTTTTTGGTGGATACTGGTCGGACTCGAACCGACATTTTCATAGTTGCGAACTAGGTGCTTTTCCAATTAAGCTACAGACCCAAAGTTGGTGGATTGCGATCGGATTTGAACCGATATCTTTCTAACAGCCAGTTAGACGCTTTACCAGTTAAGCTACGAACCCATTTAACAGGAGCGGTAGGACTCGTAGCTTGCTTCCGCGAAGCGGTACCTACAACATTCGAGGTAGAAGCTCGACACTCTATCCAGTTGAGTTACACTCCCGTATTGTTTGTTAATAAGGCTGGCGCGCGGGTGGCCAGAAATCGTTTTTTTGCAAAATACTTCGCTGTAGTTTGCAGATTGTATGAAAAACCTGGTTTCTTTGATTTACGCGCAAACATTAAGGTGCATCACTTCGACACTTCTGGCGAATTACAACTATTTAAGAAGCGACGCACCATAACGCTATGCTTTCCCAGAATAGCTACAAAGATTTAGCTTTTTCCTGATACCATTTCTTAGCATAATTCATCACAGCTTTGTTAACATCCTTCCAAGAAAGTTGAGCAGCTTCTAATTCGGCAACACTTTCTTTTTGCACGTCAGCGGTAAACCACTGTAAAAAACTTCCAAGTTTTGCCATGTCAAACTGACCAGAACAAACTTCTGTCACCCCTTGTTCTAATCTAGCGGGCGTTACAAACATATTCACAAAGTCGTCAATGCTTTGAGCAACTTCTGGGTCGATTTGAACTGGTTGTTTTGTTTTTACAGCTTGGTGTTTTTCGCCTTTGGCTTTGAACAGCAGTTCTGCATAAGACAGCCTTTCGGCAAGTTCGCCGCTTTCGGGAAACATTACCAAGCCTTCGCCAATGCCTTCGATGCCGAAAGTTTCTTGCACCCAAGGATCGACTTTTTCTACAGTATCAACCGCTTGGTTGAGGGTGTCAACAGCCGATTCTAGTTGAGTGCGATCGCCAAAATCTAAAACAATCGGTTCTCCGTAAAAAGGCAAGACAAAAATATCGGGATGCTTTGGCAAAAACTCAGCGATTTTGTCCGGGCGAATTTCCAGTTTCGCAACTTTTCCATCTATGCCGCCAAATTGAATCGCAAACACTGCAAAGATTTTGCGATCGATCTCAGATACAGCCGTCCGCTTCTGAATGCCTTTACCGCACCATTCCCCAAAGATCGTTGCGTGTTCGGAACTCGCCAACTGAGCGAAAAAATCGATATTTTGACTCACCCAATTAGCAAAGCCGAGATTGTCGTTTTTTGGGTCAATTATTTGCGATCGGCTTTGGACAGCAACTTTACCATCAGTAAAGATTTGAATGCCACCATTAGTACCGTCGAGTTTAATTTTAGCTCTATAAGTTATCTTCGGAGCTTCCCCAAGCAATTCTAAACTGCGGCGGAGATTGTACAGCAGTTCGATGCTCGGCCATGTTTGCATTACGGTCGATTGCTCTGCCGTTTCCTGGCAGTAAATTGCAGACAAATCGGTGCCAATAGCTGCCTCAACTTTACCCAAAGCCATGCCAAAGGAATAAACGTCTCGCAGCTTTGCCGGTTTGATTTTATTACCATCTTTCAGCACAGAATCAGTTAAGGCTATGGCGACGATATCGCCAACATCATAAATGTTTTCTGAGTTGGCAACAATTTGTACTGCATCATGCCCGGGAGCTTCAAAAATATAGAGATATAGCGCATCAGCATTAGGATGATTTTGCGCGGTTTTGACTTCCATAGCAATTACAGGCATGGGAAACTCCTTTGGTTATAACTTTATTAAAAGGTGAAATAGTGCGCTCAAACTTAGCGTGCGAGTTATCGGAGCATTGCGTTTTCTGAGTTACTAGAGGGACTCCGCCGATGAGTTACTACACACTCTTTAAAGGATGGCTACTTCTGGGCCTACCTATCGGGTTCATTGCACTCCTCGTTCGCAAACGCGCGCCGTTTTTGACAGCGTTACCTTTCCTCTCGTACTAAAGTATGTAGGCTCCAA
>JAYUGZ010000896.1:0-7381 GCA_043767465.1 Cyanobacteriota bacterium | reverse complement strand
CTGTCGGGGTTTGACTGGTTTGAAGCGGATTTTGGAGGGTTCGGTGAGTGCTGAGGTTGTGGCTGAGGCTCCTTGTTCGGTGTTGGTTGTGCGGGCTAGGTAAGGGGAATTGCACCGCAGAGGTTGACAGGCTCGTCGCCAGTGGTATAAACCGACTAAAATCCATAAGAAATCTTGTTTTTATCCGAGGCCAGATCCCCCTAAATCCCCCTTAAGAAGGGGGACTTTGATGCTTTTATTCCCACTGTCTTGGGAGCTAGGCCTTGACTTTGACTGCTCTTGTCCCCCCCTTAAGAAGGGGGGTTAGGGGGGATCGAGAGCCTAATCGTCAGACGCTAATTTGTGATTTTTCGCCCTGGTTAACGACTTTTAAATCCCAACCCGAAATCTCGACGGACTTTCACAGTCTCTGGCTTGGTTAGAATATTCTGCTGTTGAATCTGCTGCTCTGCTTTAGCGCTTTCCCAGAAAAATCTTTTGTCCTGAAATATATAAACCGTTGGAATAGCCGCAACAAAGGTGATTAAGAGTGCGGTAATAGCCACGACTAAATTCCAGTCAATTCTGTTTCCACTCATAATGTTAATTTTGCAACTTGATAAAATTTGCGTTTTTGGACTTTAAAATATCCCTTTCTTCCTTGGGGCAGCAGTTGGCTGCGGGTAGGATTGTATCCTCATAAATTGAGGATAATTTTGGATTACAAATATTACGGTAATAGTCACAAATCCTAAAGCAACTAAACCTATTAATATTTTTGGTATTTTTGATAAATTGAGTGAAGGCCAAGTGGGAGCCGGGGAAGCCACTGTGGGAGAGACTGAAGATACTGCTAGAGGTTTAATAGCTTGTAATGCTTCATCTGCTGACTGGTAGCGCTGTGTCCATTGGTATCGCACCATTTTATCTAAAATAGCTGCTAATTTTGGGCTGACTGATACTCTGTCCCTCCAAATAACTTCTAGCGTCTGCGAGTCTTTTGGCAACTCGTGAGGAAATACCCCCGTCAGTGCTTGGATACCTACCATTCCTACTGCATAGATATCGCTGCACAATTTAGGATGCCCATTTTCTTGTTCGTTGGGCATATATCCGGGAGTGCCAATGGGAACTGTTCGCGGTTGCCCTGTAGCATGGTTCAATTGGCTGCTGATTTGTTTGACTGCCCCAAAGTCAATCAAGACAATCTTAGCATCCGCATCGCGCCGCATTAAATTGGAGGGCTTGATATCCCGGTGGACGATCTTGTGTTGATGGACAAATTGCAATACTTCTAAAATATCATACAAAAGTTGAATCACCTCATTTTCTGTGAGCTGAACTCCTTTGGCTCCCATTTGGTGATGGGGGTTGAATTCGTGGCTCAAATCGTGTCCCACAATCAACTCTTGGACGAGATAGAATTCTTGGTTTTCCTGGAAGTGAGCCAATAGCCGCGGAATGCGATCGTGCTTCCCTAAGTTCTCCAATACTAGAGACTCGCTTGCAAACAGCCGTTTGGCTATGTCCAAAACAGATGGTTCATTGGACTGGGGCATCAATCTCTTGACGACACAGGGCGGATAGTTGGGTCGATCTCGATCCTCGGCTAGGTATGTCTCACCAAATCCACCTTGACCCAAGAAACGGATTATGTGATAACGTCGGTTAAGAGTTTGTCCTACAATCATTTTTATGTCATAATATTTTTTATAATTCTCACACACTCGGATACAATTCGGCTTAGTTCTTGAAAACGTCAAAAAAGCGTTTTCATTTAAATTTACTGCAAAGGCTATGACTACAAAAGCGCATCGCTTGATTCCGCAAATTCTGGCTGCCGTTTTGACTTTGTTTGGCGCGGCGGCTTGTTCGACGACGACGGCTTCTACTCCCGCTCCGACTCCCCAGGCAGAAGCTAATGAGCCACCTACAGTCTTTAAGTGCATTCAGCAAGGGAGTGGCTGGGCAACTACTGTGGAAAAAGGAAATATAACTACTAAAGCCCCTCTAATTACCTGGGATACCACAGAATTTGGTGAAAACTATACGCCCGATAAACGCTGTGAAATAGTCTCAGAAAAACTGACAAAAGCTGTTGCTGATAGTGGTGGCAAATTAGATGATGTGCAATTAACAGTGGGTTTGGTAAATAATCAAAACGTTGTTTGTGTTCTTGATAAGTCAAGCACAGAATGTACTTCTAAAAATATGCTATTTACTCTCAGTGACAAGAATTCCAAAAACCCTCACGAAGCCTTGGAAAAAATTTTGAGATTTAATGAGGGCAAGGCTACTGGTGTCACCGTTTCTGAAAATGCTAATTCTTCTTCTATTTTATTGATAAATTTAGTAGGTAGCAACTTGGCAATAAAGTAGGGCAATCTAAGGAGAATTATAACTTGTACGGTGAAGCATTTGGGCGAAAATTGAGGATAATAAATCATGATTTTGGTTCCAAAAAATTGCCCCCTGCTCCGCGAATACACACAAAATTTCGGGAAACCTACTATGTAGGGTGCGTCAGTTTTAAGCTTAGTACAAAAAACTATGGTTTAACCAACTGACGCAGCTTACTAATTGTCGTACAGAAAAAACAAAACTTGAAATAATTAGTCAGAGATAAATATGATTGTGTTGCGTAGATTATCTATTGTTATAGTTCTCGGTTTAATAATTGTTGGATGTGAAAGTTTTCCGAAAATTTTGGGTTCTGGTTTGTCTTCTAGTGAAGAAGTAGCTAAAACAGCCAAAGAAATAGCTGTTACAATTGATGGATGCAGTACGGCTGGTTCAGGAGTAATGTTCAAAAAAGATGGCAATAGTTACTCTGTTCTCACGGCTCATCATGTGGTTAAAAAGGCGAAGGGAACTTGTTTGATTTTGACACCGGATGGCATCTCATATAAAGTATTAGCATCGAATGCAACCGTACCTGTAGCTGGTATGGATTTGGCAGTGTTGACATTTGTGAGTGACAAAAATTATAAGTTGGCGAAGTGGGGAGACTCAGATAAAGCTATTGAAGGTACTAGCGTTTCTGTTACTGGGGCACCGGAAGTTAGTCAAGTAATTAAAGTACGCGAAGTGGTAACAATTCCTGGTGTAATTATCGGTTTGGTATCAAAACCTTTGGAGGTTCAAGGGTTTGGCTGGAGGTATAATAACGAGACAAGCCCTGGAATGAGTGGTGGACCAGTGCTGAATCAAAAAGGGGAAGTTATTGGCATTCATGCCAGCGGAGATAGGCAAAACGGAGTGGACCCAAAATGGAAATTTGGGATTCCGATTAAGATTTTTTTAGACCCTAAAAGTTTCAAAGCTAAAGGCAGTCAACTTAATGATGCTAATGACTTTTACAATCAAGGAGTTGCTCGTGCAAATCAAGAAGACTTTAAGGGTGCTGTCGCTGATTTTTCTAAGGCGATATCATTAAAAATAGACTATGCTGATGCTTACTATAGTCGGGCTTGGGTATATAACGAATTAGACAAGAAACAGGATGCTATTAATGATTATACTAAGGCAATTAATTTTAATCCTAAATTAGCTGTTGCCTACGTCGCTCGGGGTATTGCCAAGTCTGCTATAGGGAAAAAGGATGATGCGATCGCAGATTACTCTAAGGCGATCGACCTAAATCCGAACTATGATTCTGCCTACAACAATCGGGGTGCAGCCAAGTATGACCAAGGAAAAAAGGATGATGCGATCGCGGATTACTCTAAGGCGATCGACCTTAATCCAAAAAATGCTGATGCCTACTACAATCGGGGTTTAGCCAAGTATGACCAAGGGAAAAAAGATGATGCGATCGCCGATTTTTCTAAGGCTATCGACCTTAATCCCAACAATGTTAATGCCTACTACAAGCGGGGTTATACCAATGATGACTTAGGGAAAAAAGAAGAAGCAATCAAAGATTTTTCTAAGGCTATCGACCTTAGTCCATACTATGCTGCTGCCTACGCCTATCGGGGTTATGCCAAATCGGATATTGGAAAAAAAGATGAGGCAATCGCGGATTATACTAAGGCGATCGACCTTTATCCCAACTATGCTTTTGCCTACGCTAGTCGGGGTTTAGTCAAGTATCGTCAAGGGAAAAATGAAGAGGCGATCGTAGATTATGACCAGGCTATTAAAATTAGTTCCAACTATGCTGCTGCCTACTACGGTCTGGGTAGTGCCAAGTCTGCCCTAGGGGAAACACAGAATGCGATCGCAGATTATGAAAAAGCCGCTGAATTGTACAAGCAACAAGGAAAAACAAGTGATTACCAATATGCTATCAACAGGATTAAAAAATTATCAGCACAGTAGCGATAAGCTGAGATAGGACTTACGCAAAAACACCCAATTTCTCAGAAAAAACCTAAGTTCAGCAGCGAAAAACCTAAGAAGAAATCCGATTTATCATCTTGATGACTCACCAACTGCTGAAAAGTATCAATCGGAATCGCCCAACTAAAAGCTTCCATCTGCCGAAAAACAGCCTGAGTAGGCACACTCCCATCCGCCAACTTAAACACATCAATTCCCCCCAAAGGATATTTCGATTTACCATTAACACCCACCAACTTACCAGAACTATCCAATACAGGCCCGCCACTCATACCCTCGGCAATATCATTACTGTAACCAAGTTGGTATCCATTTTCCAGAGATTGAGATGGCAACATTCCCACTTTCCCAGTTGTTAACTTAAAAGCTTTTAGCCCCCATTTCCGAGTATTTTCGATAGAATTTGAATTAATCCAATGCCAATTAGGAAAACCCGCCGCAAAAACCGCATCTCCCACCGATAAATTATTTGAATTACCAATTTCCGCAACTCGATAGGATTGAGAAGCAGTAAACTGCACTAAAGCTAAATCTAGTTTCCCAAAGTCAGGTACAGAAAGTAATTTAGCAATATGCGTTTCTCCGTCGGCAGTCAATACTTTATAGTTATGTTCTCGATTATCAGCTACGACATGATCGTTAGTCAATACAGTATAAGTTTGTCCTTGATGCTGAATAATTACCCCAGAACCAGACACAGAACCGGAGAAAATTCTAACAGTGACAAGATTAGCAATTTCGGCAACTTGCTGGTTCACTTGTTGGGAAATAGCCGGAGATGGTGCTGATAAATGCTCTGGGATTGGTCGCGACAAAGTATTTAATGTGGCAGTTAATAGTAGTAGTATTGGTATGAATTCCCACCAGTCTACAGGTTTTGCTGGTTCGTATTTCATGTTTTCTATAAAATGTGAAAACAGCTTCATAACATACATACCTAATTTGCTGATATCAAGAGTTTCATATGCTGATATAATTATTATACTAAATCCCTGCCAACAACTACTCATCACCTTTAGCCAAAGTTGAATAATCTAGAAAATGCCATAAAGTTAGTACAGGAAAAAATTTCCAACTGCGAAGAAATCATCCTCGACTTATTTGGCGGTTTAACTTCCCAAATTCCAGGGGCTATCAATTATGATACAGCAGCCGAAGAAGGTATCCAGGGCGATGTTTCTCAACTGCTAGAAATTTTTCCACCCAATAGCGTCAGTGAGATTATCGCCAGTGGCCCCCAAGCATTCTTTTTGGAACAAGCTGCTATAATATTAAAATCAGGTGGACGAATTTATATCAATGCTAACAGAAGCAATCCTTTTGCAAGATTGCCTGATGCAGATACTTTAAATCGCCTTCGCCTGCGCGTCATCGTAGAAAATGGCAATCTTGAACCTCGATTTGCCAACCAACAATTTTTTAGACAAACACCTAGACCTGATAGCAGTTATAATATTCCATTGCAGACTATCCGCACAACTATTTTGGAGAAGGAAGCATGACAATTATTCAAAATAATTTCGATAAACTTTATACGATCGCAAGTGATTACGAGCAGCCGATCGCCCTTGATGATAAAATGGTGATTCCGACACGCAATCTCGGCCTTATTCCAGGACATCCGCTCAATTCCTCACCGCAGGAAACCATCTTTATCCCCAAATGCTGCTTAGTCTTCGAGGGAGTCAAAAAATCGGTTCGCGAACTCTGGCATTATGTTGCCGAGCCCGCTGAATCGGGTCACTTCAAAACTGTAAAATCTTCAATTGCGATCGTCGATGGCCCGTTTCCCGATATCACCGAACCAGTAGAGTCTTTTTTCATAGAAGGAGTAATGCTGGTTCCCCATGCTTGGGTTAGTTGGGAGATTGAAAGTGTATCGTTTTATCTGGAATTGGATAGTACAAATCAAGCTGATTCAATTGAAAAAGAGTTGATTCAGGTGAATTAGATTGAGGTTAATTTTTAGATTCCTCGGCGGTTGAAACCGCGTCTATACAAACAAAGTCCGCCTGCGCGGACTAAGAAATAGCGAATTTGACTTAGTTGAGTAGAATTTCTACTTCCCCTTACCCTTCGTCACAAACTCCCGCAGCCGCAGCAAACTAGCGGTTTGTCCCAAATTCAGCGGTAGCAGCGACACTCCCTCCAACCGAGACTGCACCCAACCGTCGCCCCAATACCACTCGTGAAACCCGTCAATTCCCTGACTCAACAACAGCCGCAGACAATTTGACTCTGCAATCTCCACATAGTGCTGCACCGCTACCGGGCCAATCCAACTTGTGAATGTCAATTCGCGATCGAGCAATTCGGGCAAACCCTTAGAAAACTGCTGAGGCCACAGCCACTGCTGCAACTGCACCGGACGCACCAAACTGTCCCGAATCGCAGTCTCCGAAGCTTCAACCTCAATCCGCAGTTGGCTTTGTTGAAAATTACCTAGCATAGCAATTTGAAATTTTATATAGGAGCTTAACGTAACTTAAATGTAACGTATTGCACGGAGTTCGATCGGCCCCACGTACAGTTTTCAGTCGAGATATCGGGGCTAGGACACGGCAGTGTTTAAGGTCAAACCTAATGCCAGTATTCTGTCTGGCGAACAAGACCCTGATCCCCCCTAGCCCCCCTTCCCAAGGGGGGGACAAGATTCTTCTCAAAGTCCCCCTTCTTAAGGGGGATTTAGGGGGATCGGGCCTCCGCGGTAAACGAGATATACAAAAAGTTTTAACTTTGCGAAGTTGACACCAATAAATAATGTTGTGTCCCTACAGTATTTAATTCGATCGCACATCAACGTCCATCCCCGTTCTAAATCACTAAAAAATTTAATAACTTCGATCGCCACCAGCACCCCAAACACAATTTTCGTATCCAATTGTTAAGCTCTGTTGCATTTCGTTTAAATCTCCCATTCTCACCCCACGGCATCGAAACTCCGTGATACCATCACACATGAGTAAAGACTTATAGAAAAAAACTGGGGAGAAAAACTTTGACACTAAGGGTTGCAGTAGTAGGTTCAGGCCCCGCGGGTTCTTCCGCCGCCGAAACA
>JAYUGZ010000895.1:0-7384 GCA_043767465.1 Cyanobacteriota bacterium | reverse complement strand
GGGCATCGGGCATCGGGCATCGGGCATCGGGCATCGGGCATCGGGCATCGGGCATCGGGCATCGGGCATCGGGCATCGGGCATCGGGCATCGGGCATTTTTGATTCCCAGTCCTTCCCTCTGATCAAAAAAATTAATCCCCTAAAATAGCTGCAATTGGCAAAAAAACTGCTAGATTGCCGTAGAGCAAAGATTAAACAGCGTTCATTGGGCCTTCTTCAACACCATGACCGAATCCAGCAACCCCACCAGAACCGCCAGCCAAATAGACATCGGCAATGTCAACATCGGCAACTTCCAAGTAGGCAGCATCAGCGGCAACAAATACAACGACTTGAATGCCAACGGCCGCCCAGATCCCGGAGATGTGTCAATTCCCAACTGGCAAATTTACCTCGACCTCAATAACAACAGCCGATTTGACTTTAACGAACCTTCTACCCTTACCAACGCCCAAGGTAATTACATCTTCGCCAACCTGCCGCCTGGTACCTACCAAGTTAGGGAAGTCCAGCAGCCGAACTTTCGCCAAACTACCCCAAATCCCGCACCGATCGCAATTACTAGCGGCACAAACGCCGGTAATATTAACTTTGGCAATAACTTCAACGCCGGGACGATCGCAGGTACAAAATTCAACGACATCAACAGCAACGGCCGCCAAGATCCCGGGGAACAACCACTACCTAACTGGCAAATTTACCTCGACCTCAACCGCAACAACAGGCTAGACGGTGGCGAACCTTCTACTATTACAAACCTTCAAGGTAATTACGCTTTTGTCAATATTCCCGCAGATACATATTTGGTGAGAGAAGTCCAGCAACCGGGTTTTCGCCAAACTACGCCTGACCCCGGCCCGGTGAACGTTACTTCCAACGCCACTATCAACAACGTCAATTTTGGCAATGTCTTTTTTGTCGGCAGCATCAGCGGTATCAAATACAATGACCTGAATGCCAACAGTGTCCGAGACGCAACAGATCCGCCTCTAGCCAACTGGCAAATTTACCTCGACCTCAACGGCAATAACAGGTTAGATGCGGGCGAACCGAATACCATTACTAACCCGCAAGGAAATTACACTTTTGGTAATGTTTCCCCGGGTCGCTATTTGGTGAGGGAAGTTCAACAACCGGGATGGATACAGACTACGCCAAATCCAGGGGCGATCGACATTACCGGCAATACCAACGCTGTCGGCGTCAATTTCGGCAACAATTTCCCCACCGGCAGCATCAGCGGCTTCAAGTTCAACGACCTCAACTCTAACGGTGTCAACGAACCGACGGAACCGAGAGTTGCCAACTGGCCGATTTACATCGACCTCAACAACAACAACGCCCGCGATCCGAACGAACCCTCGACTTTAACAAACCCCCAAGGCAATTTCTCTTTTATCAACTTGCCCCAAGGCACTTATTTTGTCAGGGAAGTGCCGCAACCGGGTTTCCGTCAAACCACGCCAAATCCGACTCCCTTGACTGTTGGCAACGGCACAAATGCCACTAACATTAGCTTTGGCAACGTGTTGGTAACGGGCACGATCAGCGGTGTCAAGTTTAACGATTTTAATGCCAATGGCCGCCTAGATGCCGGGGAACCGCCGATCGCCAATACCCAAATTTACATTGACCTGAATAACAACAGCCGTTTAGATCCGGGCGAAGCGAACACCTTTAGCGACAGTCAGGGCAATTACAGTTTCCGCAATGTTCCAGTAGGTAGTTACATCATCAGGGAAGTTCCGCCGCCCGGTTTCATTCAAACGACTCCGCCTGCGCTGGTGGTTGTTTCGGCAGACGTTCGGGCCAGCAGCATCGATTTGCTGACGGGGGATGCTGAAAGTCGTAGCGTAGCGGGGCTCCATCCATCGGCTAAATCTTTGAATGGCGACCCGCTGACGGATGCTAGCTATGTGGGCGAACCTGTCAGCAATATTGCGGCGAATAGCTTGCTTTCCATCGCAGGTCGTGATATTTATCCAATTAGTGATTTTTTGGTCGATCGACCAGCGGCGAATTTAGGCAATCTTCCTAACTTTGGGCAACAGAATGTCGGTCTGGAGCCTAATGCAGAAATCACTCAATTTGTCAATAAAAATGAATTAGTTAATTGGGCGATCGCTTTGCCGCTGGGTGGGAGAGATTTGTCGCTGATGCAAGGGTGACAAAAAGCAGGCGCGGCGCAGCTATCGGCAGCAAGTATCGCCCGGAATTTCCAACTGATAAAAATCAGAAAGAGATTAAAGGGCGATCGCGTGATACCCTATTCTTGGCAACCTCCAACACTCAAGCGTAAGTTCCGGGAGCTCTGGAGCTGGCTTGTATATTGGGTGCAATATTCAGAGGCTGTGGCATCGAGCGTGAATGAGAAAGTATCGAGCAGTTCCCCAATCGCGATCGGCATATTTCCAGGCAAAGCAAGTGATATCTAGTCCGGTAGATCGATCGGTCACAGTTTGCTGTGACAAATAACCACGATACCACCAGACTAGATATCGCCCGGGAGCATTCAGTCAAGGTCTTTTTAAAGCTCGAACCAGCAAGTATGTAGGGACACAGAAGGCCTGCAAATCTTGAAGATGTTGCCCTCAAATTGCCAGGGCTCTTCAAAACCTGATATACTTGCCAGCGACAAAGCTTGAGGCATTGTTGTGTTATATGGGGAACATTACCTCAAGTGCAGACGTATGTAAAATCGAGTGGCCGTTGTTAGCGACTAGCAAAAGCTACTCAGCTATGGACAAACCCATACAGTAGTCTGTAATTTACGTGGATTTAGGTGTGAAGGAGAGAAATCATGGAAAATTTAACTAGCAGCGAAGAGCGGATTGCCCAGCAATTACAGGTTGGGAATACAGGCCCGGCAATTTTAGGTATCAAGTTCAATGACTTGAACGCGGATGGGATCAGACAGGCAAATGAACCAGGTCTGGCAAATATCCCCATTCTGCTCGAACCTGCGATCGGCAGCAACGGCTTATTAGATCGTCCGACAGAAACCACAACCACTACGAACGCTAACGGCGCGTTCTCATTCATAAATCTTGCCCCCGGCAACTACGTACTCACAGAAACCGTAGTACCTCCTGGTTTCACTACGACTACTCCCAACCCCCTCGCTGTAACCGTTGGAAACACCAACGCCAACGTTTTCTTTGGCAACACCGCAGTTGTGGGCAGCCGGATTGTTGGATGCAAATACCTCGACATCAATGCCAACGGTTTTCGAGAAGGAAATGAACCGGGGATTAAAAATGTCAGGATATATATTGATTCAAATGGCAACGGTCAACGCGATGCAGGCGAACCGAACACCCTAACAGACAAAAATGGTGCGTGGTCATTTAATGTGGCACCAGGCTCCTACAAGATTCGGGAAGAACGAGTCAACGGTGTCAACGGAGAACCCCTAGAAAGAGATTTCCCCCAAAGCACCCCACCCAACAACATTCCGCTACTCGACGTAACGGTAGCAGCGGGTCAAACCTTTGCCTGCGCTCAAGTTGGCGACACTCCGCTCTATCAAATTGAAATTAACAAGTTTCGGGACAATGACCGCAGCGGCACCCGAAATGTGGTCAATGGAGTTTTGGAACCCGCCATTGCTAACGTACCCTTCATTTTAGATTTGAACGGGAATGGTCGCTGGGATCAAGCCTCAGAACCCATCGCCATCACCGATGTCAACGGAGTGGCTACCTTCCGCGATTTGCGAGCTGCCAATTACTCAGTCTTGGAAATTTTTCCCGCGACACTGCCCGGTGGCGGTGTTCCAGGCAACCTCAATGCTCCAGTCGCAACCACTCCCAACCCCGCTCTGGTTTCGGCACCAGGCCCGCAAGCACGGTTCCAGGGTACGATCAGCAGAGAGCAACCGATCTTAGTAACAGATTCAACCTATACACTGAAACCAAACGACCCTAAATTTGTAGATACCAACCGCGACGGTATTCAACAAACAGGAGAAGTTTCTATTGCCACAACGGGTGTACGCCCGATTTTTGCGAACACGCCTTTGCCTTTCCCAGCAACTAACCCCTCGCCAGCACTTACCTTTACTCCTGTGGTAGGTAATACTGGGGCTGGAGCGAATGCTGGTGTGGGAAACACTCGACCTAACATCACTGTATTCAAATACAATGACCTGAACGGAAACGGTCGCTTCGAGCCAACTCAAGGTGAAGCACCCCTGAGCGGTGTCTCTGTCTTCCTCGACACCAACAATAACGGGACTCCAGACGCCGGAGAACAACAAGTACAGACTAATGCTCAAGGCAGAGCAGCCTTTACAAACCTGGCACCGGCCACTTACAACGTGCGGGAAGTCGTACCTGCTGGTTTCTCGGCTTCTACATCTGCTGTGGTTCCGGTGACTCTCAACCTTCAGGACGCTAACGTTACTTTTGCCAACACGCCGAACAGCAACATTACTGGTTGCAAATTCGAGGATTATAACCTCAACAGCTATCGCGACGGCAATGAGCCGGCGATTCCCAACGTTACCGTCTATCTCGATACCAATAACAACGGCGCCCTCGATGCAGGGGAACTCAGTACCACTACTAATCAGTTTGGTACCTTTGCGTTCAACAATTTGCGTCCCGGTACTTACAACCTGCGAGAAGTTCCTCCTGCTGGTTTCTTCCAAACCACTCCAGCGATGAATATCGTTCTGGGGCCCAATCAAACTTTTACTTGCGCTTTGATTGGCAACTCTCGCACCTATAATCTAGCCGTTCCGAAATTCCGAGACGACAACCGCAGCGGCGTACAAGATGCAGGCGAACCGCCTCTTCCCAATATCCCATTTACTTTGGATTTGAACCGGAACGGTCGCTACGACGCGGCAACTGAGCCGCTGGTAAGAACAAACGCGCAAGGGATTGCTCTATTTCCCAATTTGTTCCCGGCCACTTACTCGGTGTTGGAAGTCTTAGGAGATCCTAACGTTCCCAACGAATTCCAGATCGCAACGGGCCCTAATCCTGTTAGCTTTAACGTACCTGGCCCGAATACTACGCCTTCGGTGCCACTACCTGCGGCAACTCCGCAAAGAGTGGGTCAAAGCATCGATTTGCTGACTGGCGGCACGGATATGGCTGCTACAGTTAGCGCCGATCCTTTGACTAACGGCGGCACTTCTGCTGCTGTGGTGAAAGCCAGCAGCATCGATAGCTTGCTGGCTCCTGAGACAGCAGGCGTGATGAATCTTGATTTCACGAAGTTGAAAGACTCGGCGAATGCTCAGATTGCATCGTTTATTGCAGAGCAGGGTTTCAACGATCCTAAATTACTGTGGGGTGCTACAACTGCGACCGATAGCTCCAAGTTAGACTTAAGGTTAATTTAAGCCTCTAATTAGAGCCTCGGCAATTAGCAGCTAGCTAGTTTAAACTGCACGTCAAACATTGTTTTGGCGTGCATTTTGCTGTTGTGCCGATCGCACAAACGGTCTTTATACCAATTTGCAAAATAGTTGGTATTAGTAGTAGAGTGCGGCAAAGAGCATGAGCGATCAAATTTTGCATCCTAACGGTGGCTCTGTGATTAACGGATAGAAAGAAAGGACTTCAGTCCTTTTATTATTGAACATTGGTGAGTTTAGACAAAACAGTAATCCCGCCACCTTGGTAGCGGGATTGATTGGTTGCAGTTTAGCTATACTCTAGTTTTGCTAGAGAGAGAATTAGCACGCTGCTGAATTAGCTCATCTTAGCCATTTCTTGCTGGATGGTGCTTTTGGCTGCTTTGAATTGAGTAGCCATTTGTTCCATTTGCGCTTCGCTCAAGTTGCGGCGAATTTGAGGGAACATATCGTTTTCTTCTTCCTTCACATGAGCCTGTACCGCTGTTTTGAGCTGTTTGATTTGCTCTTTGAAATTAGAGGCACTCGGGTTCAGGGCCTTGATGTGTGCGAGCATTTGCTTCATTTCTGCTTGCTCGTCATACAGTTGTTGAGTGTCGCTGTAGTAACTGCGAACTGCTGGGTAAACAATTTGCTCTTCAGCTTCAGCGTGAACGCTGAGGTCTTTGTAAAGTTGACCGAAGAATTCTTGCAGTTTTTGCGGGTCTTCCGTTTTTTCGATTTCCATAAATATGGTATCGACTTTGCGGTGATCCATTGAGATGATTTCGGTAATGTTCATCTCTTCTTTGGTGCGGGTAACTGCACCGCCGATGATGCCGCTCATCGCAGCCATCGCATCCTGGACTCTGGCCCAAACGCCTTGGTCGGGGTCTTTTCCGGTCAGTTCGCGCACTCCTAAAATTTCGAGAACTCCTTTGAGTTGTTCTTGGTGAGCGCGGTTTTCAAAGTTCACTGTGTTGAGGGGAACAATGGCTGCTTCGATGTCTGCGCCTACTACTTGAGCGGCTTTGTGAACTAACAAGCCGGCCATTGTTTGTTTGTGTTTTAGCAGTTCGTGCTGACCGACTTTTTCAAACAGGGTGAGTTCAGAACCTTTCATTAGTTTCTGAACTTCTTCAATCATTTTTGTGGTTGTTTCTTTGGGTTCGGATTGAACTCCGTATTGAATGATTACGGTTTCTAAAACGCCTAGGTTTTTGCGATCGTCCTCCAGCATATCCCGGAAGCGATCGCACAGTTCGGAGTCGTTGCAGGAATTGATGAACAATTGCTCGTTAGCGATGAGCAAGTTTTGCAGCGCTTTCATGTCTGCTAATTTCATGCCGATCGCTTGGCGCTTGGTATCTTCTAGGGTAGCTACCATCTGTCGTGTCTCCTCTCGATGTGTTTTGTGTTCTTACATCTCTTAATTTATTGAAATACTCAGATAACTTCCTCTTTCTCCCGACTGATTCATTAATATCTCGCGCAATCTATTGACTTTTAAACTAAAAAATGGTAATGAATTAATGCTCAAGGTAGTTTTAAACAAAGAAATTAGGAGACGGCAATGCCGTGTCCCTACCCAAAATAATCTTGTGGGGACACTCCAAGAGCCCATAGGTGTCAACTTAAGCCGGAAAGCCCGCCCCGTGTCCGTTAGTCATCCCGCGAGTCCGACAGGGGTTGAAACCCCTGTCTCATAGAAGACAGTCGGTTGAAACCGACGGTCGATTTACCTGAAACCAATACACATTAACTAACTCTTCAGTCCTCTTTGAGAGGACTTTCGCTTTTAGGCAGGGGTTGAAACCCCTGCCGGACTATGGGTTATACCTTAAGTTGACACTAATGGGCATTGCCGTCTCCTATATCGTACCGATGCAACCGGAAGCGATATGACTTTTGTATCAATCAACGCCGATCGCACATCAGTAAAGCGCTACCATAGTTGCAGCCGAAGTTAACTGAAGTTTAAGAATAACTAGCTTGTCTCAACTGCTCACTGCTTTAGAGTTCCCAGCCACTGTCTG
>JAYUGZ010000894.1:0-7384 GCA_043767465.1 Cyanobacteriota bacterium | reverse complement strand
CTAAATCTGCAAGCTGAGAGAATAAATTAAATTGTTTGGCGACGGTGAAGCACAAAACTGCATTGTTTTTTTATTGTTTCATAAAAATAATATTTTTTTTTTTTGATCCCCAGCTCGATCGCACCAACTAACTAAATCCCAGGATGCTACCTGGAAAGTGCGATCGAACCCAAAACTTTTTATAGCTAGTTGAGTTTACTGAGTAGTAGTGTGACAACGATCACTCATTCATGTTAGTAGTATCACATAGAAATAACCGTTTCGATCACGGCAGGCAGGCAAAAATAGCAGATAGTGGTACTGTGATGATGACAAATTGACAATCCCACCGTCCGCGTGATTTACTCAACTGGCGATCGATCGAGTAGTTTCACAGATACTTGCCTGACGCAGGAAAACCCGTTGCAACGTCACTAGGCGCCACCTGCTCGGGCCCGTGAGACTGCTGATGTCTCAGGATTTCTGGCACAGCGAAAGCCAGAAATGTAGTTCGGGGGGCAATAAAATGTGTCTAGACAAGTGCTACCCGTTGGTGTACAGACCGAGCCTGTTTGCTCGCAGCTAAAAACTAACAATCGCCAATACCTTTGCCAAAATTACCAAGAAACACAGGAAAACTATGATAGATGTTTAGCAAAAAGAGAATAAATGGTACTCCTTAAAAGTCAAGTATTGCAGCCGTCGCAGTCGAACGGTTAACTGATATCAGTGTTAGCAACGACGCTGATGCCATCAAATACAAAACTGACCAAAAAACCTGCTCTTTTAGCAAAAAACTTGGTAGCAGCCCCTGTTCCCGGTTAAACAAAGCACCGGCTTCAGACCGTCTGAGTCCGTTCAGGACTGAAAAATTTTAATTGAAATCGCTTTTGTATGGCTTTCTTAGCAAACAAAAAGCGAGCAGCTAGGACGGGGGTAGATTTTTCTCCCTTGTCAAACAAAGTAATTGTAGAGCGCGCATCTTCGTGAGGTAATTGATATGGCTGGAGTATGTAAACTGAGCATCACAGAGACAATTGAAGAGCTTAAAAGCCTGTTAACCGAACAAAAAACGGCGAGCGGCTTTCAAAAAATTCAAGCACTTTACCTGTTCAAAATTTGTCACGTTAAGACAGTTAAAGAATTGGCAATGACGATCGGCGTAAACCGAATTACAGTGCAGCGGTGGCTGAGAAAGTACCGCTCTGAGGGACTCGAAGGACTCCTGGAAACAAAGCACAGCGGCGGCCGCAAGCCGGCAATTCCTCCTCTGGCCCGCGCTAGTTTGGCAATGCGCCTCAGCGACCCTCAAAAAGGCTTTAAAACCTATGGAGAAATTCAAGAGTGGTTGCAGCAGGAATACAGTATTGAGGCTTCCTATAAAGCCGTTTATGCAACAGTGAGATACCAGCTAAAAGGTAAGCTGACGAAAGTCTAGACACTTGGTACTAAGTGGGGGTTAATCAGCGTCAAATTTTTGCCAGTCAGGCTTTGAAGCTTTTGAGGACTTGCGTCTTCACTACAAACCCAACTCATTCTTTTTTAACAAAACTTGCTTTCATAAGCGGCGAAGCAGATAAATTATTTTCGATCAATTACCCACTATAAAAGTTGTTTGTAGCCAGGAATGCAAGTCCTTATTGACTAAAATCCTGATGAGAGGACTTTTCGTCCTAACTGCAAACTTTATGATGGTTATACGATCGCACATGATATAAATTATGCGGCGGCGATGGGGGTGAGGGCGAGAAGATTTGATGCTTTCCCGGGTTTGTGAAAGAAAGATGCTTAAAACATCCGCCATAACTTATAACTTGCAAGTTTTGTCTAATTTGCAGGTTTTGTTATAGGATCAGGAATCAGGAAGACCGCATGAGTTTGCGATCTCAGCCAAAAAGTCCTCAGCGTCGGGCGCGGTTGTGATCTGTAAAAAAATGGCATTTGCTAGGGCAAAAATCGATCCAAAGCTGCTTTCAGTTCTTCTATTTCCGTATCGATATTGCCTTCTTTAGCGGCTCGGGCAATGCACTGAGTTAAATGTTCGTCGAGAATGATTCTCGCTACGCGATCGAGCGCTCCTCGAACCGCAGCAACTTGCACCAGAACCTCTGGACAGTGACGGTTTTCTTGCACCATGGTTTTGATGCCGCGGACGTGTCCCTCAATTCGAGACAAGCGATTGACTAGCCGCCGCATCGATTCTTCATCGTGATGGTGAGGGTGGACTGATTCATCGCCGTGATGGTGGTGGGAATTTGAGGGTACGGATTTGTCAGTAGAAGTATCAGATAGAATCATTGGGGTTACGAGGAAAATTTTAAAAGTTAGAAAAAGTTAGAATTCAGAATATGTTCAGTTGGTGCTGTCTCCTGACTCATGTATTCTAACTGTCAAAATATATTTAGGATTTACAGAGCGGCAGATGATTGAGTCGGCTCGATCGCACACCCTTACCAGAATAACCCAGACTAACCAAGATTGACGCTATGCGACTATTTAAGTTTTTTAGCCCCGCACCCGGCACCGGCGATCGCTGGTTTGCCCTAATCTTAGGAATGACGATCGCCCTGAGTGCCCTCTTCCTCAATCCTGCATCCGCGAACGCCACTGGCAAAAATCCGCCCAACTGGCGGGAACAGCCTCAAACAGCCGTGCAGAAAGTGCAATTGAGTTCCGCAGCAACTCCCCCGAATCCGCAACTGTTAGCGCTGCGCAGCCCGGAACTCCCGGCGGTGGCGGCGGATACCAGCAGTTTTGTGACGGCGGCAGTCGATCGAGTCGGGCCAGCAGTTGTGCGGATTGATACCGAGCGCACTGTCAGCCGCAACCTCGACCCGTTAATGGAAGACCCCTTCTTCCGCAGATTTATGGGAGAAGATTTGCGCAGCATGACTCCCAGACAAGAACGCTTGCGCGGTCAAGGTTCCGGCTTCATCATCGACAAAAGCGGGATTGTGTTAACCAACGCTCACGTAGTTGACAAAGCCGATCGAGTAACTGTCACCTTAAACGACGGTCGGACATTTCCAGGAGAAGTCCAAGGTACTGACGAAGTAACAGATTTGGCTGTTGTTAAAATTGATACCAAACAAGTTGACTTGCCCGTGGCAACACTGGGAGATTCCGATGCGGTGAAAGTGGGTGATTGGGCGATCGCCGTGGGCAACCCCCTGGGATTTGACAACACCGTCACACTAGGCATTATCAGCACCCTCAAGCGATCGAGCGCAGCCGTCGGCATTCCCGACAAGCGCCTCGATTTCATTCAAACCGACGCGGCCATCAATCCCGGCAATTCCGGCGGGCCGCTGTTAAACAGCAGAGGAGAAGTGATTGGGATCAACACGGCGATTCGAGCCGATGCAATGGGTATTGGGTTCGCAATTCCGATCGACAAAGCCAAGGCCATCTACGCGCAGTTAGCCAAGGGAGAACAAGTCAGTCACCCATTTTTGGGGATTCAGATGATTGCTTTGACTCCTGAAATGGCCAGAGAGAATAATGCTGACCCCAATGCTCCTTTGATTGTGCCGGAAGTTACAGGGGTGTTGGTGATGCGAGTTGTACCAAATACGCCTGCTGAAAAAGCGGGGATTCGCAAGGGCGATGTCATCATTCAAGTTGAGGGCGACGGAGTGACTCAGCCCGAACAGTTGCAAAATTTGGTGGAAAACAGCAAAATTGGTCAAATTTTGAAGCTGAAGGTGCGCCGCGGTTCCCAGGTTCAGGAAGTTGCGGTTACAACTGCTCAATTGAGGGATTTTTAGAGCTGAAGGGGAAGGGGGGAGGAATTGTTAAAAACTCCCTTCCTTGTTCCTTTTTTCTCTGAATTGATTCAGTATTGCGATCGTTTTAATAGTCACATTTTTTGATTGCAAAAACTGATATTTTTTTTTAAAACAGTATCAATGTCCAAACAATGAATAAAAATCAAATTTTAAATTCCCAAAAAAGTCAAGTTATTGAGGCACTAAAGCAGGATTATTTTCCAATGACCCCGCAGCTTCAGAGGAACTGGAAACCAGAGCAACATGAAAAAAATCGATTGAGCCGTTCTTTGGCTGCATTTGCGATCGCCAATATTGCTGACATTACCCCTGCTCAAGCGGCTAACTCAATTGTCAATGGGGAAAATGATAATGGGATTGATGCCATTTATTTTGATCGGATGAAAAATTTGCTTTTGTTGGTGCAGGCTAAGGCGGGGAATGCTCCAAATATGGGTGATAATAAAAAATTTTGTGATGGGATTAGAGATTTAGTCCATCAACGTTTTCAGAAATTTAATGATGGCTTTGCGCGGTTGCAGCAAGATGTTGAAGATGCTTTAAATACTAACGGGGTAAAAATAATTGGCTGTAATATATATCTTGATGAAAGCCTTAGCTCTCATGTGATTACGGATCTTGATCAGTTAAAAACTGAACTAAATCAGTTCGAGCCACGTTTTGAATGGCAAGATCTAAATATTGGCATAACACATGGTTGGTTGACAGCCAAACAAGCGATCGCCCCTGTTGATGTAGTCTTGACGTTGGAAAACTGGCATTGTTTAGATCGGCCGCGTAGGGCATTTTATGGATTGGTTAAGGCTTCAGAACTTGCATCTTTATATCAACAGCATAATAAGTCGCTTTTTGAGAAAAATATCCGCTATTACCTGGGTACGGAGGATGTTAACTTAGCGATTGCGGAAACTGTCAAACAGCAACCATCTGAACTATTTTATCTCAACAATGGTCTCACGATTACTTGTTCGGTAATTAGTCTGCCATCGGGACATAAACAGGAATCAACTCAATTTACTTTAAAAGGTTTTTCGGTTGTGAATGGGGCGCAAACTGTGGGAGCGATCGCCTCTGTTTATAATGCTAATGGTTCAATATCTTCTGATGCCAAGTTATTAGTTACAATTATTGAATTGGGGACGGAAACTGATAATATTGGCGAAAAGATTACTGGAGCAAGAAATACGCAAAATGCTGTGCGCGATGTTTATTTTGCCGCGCTAGATCCCAATCAAGAACGTTTGCGACAGGAATGTATGGTATCGAATATTGTTTATGAATATCGACCATCGGCGGAGCGGAGTCAGGATGCGATTACGATTGAACAAGCGGCAGTTGCCCTTGCTTGTTTTAGCGGCAATACAGAAATATTGGTTGCAGCAAAAAGAGAAATTAGTCAGCTTTATAAGCATTATTATGTTATATTGTTTAATGATGGAATTTCAGGAGTTACGCTTTGTCGTTATGTGCGAATCTTTCAATATCTGGATGAAATTTTTTCCGCTTCAGAAAAGGCTGCAACAAATCAACAAAAGAAGTTTTATAAGCACGGTAAATTTTTCGTTCTGGATATTCTTGCAAGACGCTATAAACCTTTGCTCAACAAGCATGAAGTTGATTTGTCTGAGGATGATAAAATCCAACTTTCACGAATTGGGTTAGAGATTGCTGAGATTGTTTATACTGTTGCTGAATCGCGATTTGCTAGTGACAATAAGGGATATCTTGCTATTTTTAGGAATATCACAGATGTTAAGCCTTTAACGAGTGAGGTGATGCAGGAGTTAGATCGCAGGGATGCTCAGGCTGAAAATCCGAATATACCTACAGTTTAACTTTTGAGATAGATATTAATTATGAATAAGAAGCAGAGACTAGAATTAACTTGGATTGGTAAGGATATTCGCCCCAAGCTGGAGCCGCGAATTTTGCTGGAAAATCCAGAGAGGTCTTATCATGCGGCGCATCAGGTGAGTGAAAATGATATTTTTGATAATCGCTTAATTTTTGGGGATAATTTGTTGGCTCTAAAGGCTTTGGAGTCTGAGTTTGCAGGAAAAATTAAGTGTATTTTTATTGATCCGCCATATAATACAGGCTCAGCTTTTGAACATTATGATGATGGGATTGAACATTCTATCTGGCTTGGTTTAATGCGCGATCGTTTAGAGATTTTGCGTAATTTATTATCAGAAGATGGATCGCTGTGGATTACGATTGATGATAATGAAGCGCATTATTTAAAAGTGATGTGTGACGAGATTTTTGGGCGGAGAAATTTTATTGCAAATGTTGTTTGGCAGAACAGATATTCTCGCTCTAATGATGCCAGCCTCTCGCTATCACATAACTCTATATTGGTTTACGCACAAAACCCTGAGAAATGGAAAAAAGTACGCAATAGATTGTCTCGAACAGAAGAACAAGCTGGGCAGTATAAGAATCCTGATAATGATCCTAATGGTGCTTGGAGGGCTATTCCGTGGGATGCTCCTAATCTACGTCCTAATCTCTCTTATCCTATTAAAACACCAACGGGCAGAATTTATTTCCCTCCCCAAGGAAGACATTGGTCTCGGACTGAAGATCAATGGCTTAAAATAGTGGAATCTGGATTAGCCTATTTTGGGAAGTCAGGAGATGGCGCACCTTCTTTTAAACAATACTTGAAAGAAGCTTCTGATATCGTTCCAAATACTTGGTGGAATCATGAACAAACTGGTCATACAGACGAAGCAAAAAAGGAGATGCACGTACTTTTTGGCAAAGAAAAAGCATTTGAAACACCCAAACCAGAAAGACTCTTGCATCGGATTCTTCATATAGCCACAAATATAAATGATCTAGTGCTCGATTCCTTTGCAGGTTCAGGAACAACAGGTGCAGTCGCGCAGAAAATGGGAAGACGCTGGATCATGATTGAACTCGGCGAACATTGTCATACCCATATCATTCCCCGACTCAAAAAAGTAATTGATGGCGAAGATCAAGGGGGAATTAGTAAAGCAGTTAACTGGAAAGGCGGCGGTGGGTTTCGATACTATCAGCTTGCACCATCCCTACTAGAAAAAGATAAATGGGATAATTGGGTGATCAACAAAACCTATAACGCCGCGATGCTTGCTGAAGCACTATGCAAAATCGAAGGTTTCACCTACGCACCATCAGACACCTTCTATTGGCAACATGGCTATTCCACCGAAAGCGATTTTATCTATGTCACCACCCAAAATTTTAGTCACGAACAACTATCTAAACTTGCAGACGAAGTAGGACAAGAGCGCACTCTACTTGTTTTATGTACCGCCTTTCGAGGCCAAACCGACATATTCCTAAACCTCACCGTTAAAAAAATTCCTAAACAAATCCTTTCACGGTGTGAATGGGGACATGATGATTACAGTCTAAAAATTGAAAACTTGCCAAAAGCACCCCCAAAGTTCGGACAACTAGCACTATTTGACGTGGATACCTATGAGAAATAAACTTGTTAATAATATTTCTAATCGTCTCAGTCTGCGCCATCCCCAGCGCGAATCATTAGAAAATTTCGATCGCATTTGTAAACTCTTATCCATCCCAAAAATCTTAGATAGAGAAGCAAGTTTAGTCGCCAT
>JAYUGZ010000893.1:0-1077 GCA_043767465.1 Cyanobacteriota bacterium | reverse complement strand
TTCACTTCGGCTACGCTCAGTGACCGTAGCCGAAGAGCCAACCAAAGCTGGTTGCTTACTGCGTTGGGCGATTCCATCCATCACCAGCATTTTGACCCAATCGCCAGAGCCGATCGGTACTGTAGACTTGTTGACGATGACCTTATAACCGCCATTTAGATGCGCGCCAATCCCTTTAGCTACTGCTTCCACAAAACGGGTGTCGCTGGAGCCATTTGGGAGGGGTGGTGTACCAACAGCGATGAATAAAATCTCGCCATGTTTTACCCCCATACCGAGATCTGTAGAAAACTGAATTTTACCATTGGCGATCGCCTCAGCCATCAATTCTGACAAGCCTGGTTCAAAGATGGGGGATTCCCCAGACTGCATGACTTTGACTTTCTCTTCATTATTATCGATACAGATGACATCATGGCCAATTTTTGCCAGACACACACCCGTTACCAAGCCGACATAACCAGTACCAATTACACAAACACGCATAAGCACAAACCTCGCTTTTAACTTTTAACTTCTTGCATTGAGCGTAGTCGAAATGTCAACTTTCAACTTTCAACTTTCAACTTTTAACTTTTTAAAGCTTCAACTTCGCTTCTGCGCTGTTTGAAGTAATCGATGGTTGACTGCAAACCTTCAGTTAGATCGATGGTTGGCTCCCAGTTTAGGAGGCTTTTTGCTTTAGTAATATCTGGGCGACGACGACGAGGATCGTCTGATGGTAATGGTTGGAAAATTACTTTTGATTCTGGATTAATCATTTCTTGAATCGTCGAAGCTAGTTGGGCGATGGTGTATTCGCCGGGATTACCAATATTGACTGGATAGGGATAGTCGCTATTCATCAATTTGACAAATCCTGAAATTAGATCCGATACATAACAAAAACTTCTAGTCTGAGTACCATCGCCATAAATAGTTAGCGGGTTTCCTTGTAGAGCTTGGGCGATAAAATTGCTGACTACTCTACCATCATTTTCCAACATTCTGGGGCCATAGGTATTAAAGATCCGAACTACCCTTACTTCCAAACTGTGCTGACGATGATAGTCATATGTGAGAGTTTCGGCGATCCGT
>JAYUGZ010000892.1:0-2991 GCA_043767465.1 Cyanobacteriota bacterium | reverse complement strand
ATTTAAATATTGAGACAAATTGTTTTGAAATTCTCGCTGTCTTTGAAATTCCAGTTTTTTGATGGTTTGCTGGTCTTCCTCAATGCTGCCCTTGCTCAGCAGAGAATGCCCGTACAAATAAGGATACCGACAAATCAATTCGCCCAAGGGGGAATGAATATCTTGTTTCTGCGGTTGTGGGTCTTGGTCTACGGCTTTTACTAAGCGCTCTAGCGTCTGGAATTCTTCACTTTTAGTAAAGAAGGCTATTTGTTCTTGCAAGCGCTTAACTATGTAGAATTCCATCCCGAATCGGGGAGAAGTCTGTTTAAATAAAGCTACTAGATTGCCGATCGCCAATTTGTTTTGCGAGTGCAATTGCCAGCGGTTGATCGGGATGTAGGAGCAGCGGTGGAGGATATATTTAAATTCCCGATCCGATCGCTTAACAGACACTATACTGTACAAAGTTGCTTCTATTTCGCGATCGGGATAGCCCATACCGTCGATAAATAGCTTACGGAACCGCTCGATCACCTGTGCGGGGGATTCTCTTTCCACGCAGGAGACGATGTGATCGTACAATCTCTGTTCGTTGCTGCCAGATTGAACAGTATCTGAGGGCGGGGTGAGAATGCTGCTGTCAGAATCGATGTCGGTGCTGGTGTGTGCAACTTGTGGGGCAGCGATTGTGGGTTGTTCCTGAAAAGTTCCGGGATTCAAGAACCAATAGTGTTCTTGACTTAATTGTTTGTTCGCCGCCCAATCCAAAGCAGACTGCAAACTTTCCCCGGTCAATCGCTGCGATTCATCTTCGCGATCTGAAGCCAGCCATGCTGCCAGCGCCTCGCGGTACGGAGCCAGATTTCCCAGTTCTTGTTCCACCCAAAACTGATTGAAAACTGACTGATAAATTAAGCTTGCAACTATTAATTTACCCTGAGATTTAACCACCAATCCTGACAGTTGCAATTCGCTTTGTTCGGGAGTGTAATCGGCAGGTATTCCCGGCGCTTCCCCCGGTTCTTTCGGGTCGGGCGCCTGCAAGATTTTCTGGTACAGCGTTAATAGCCGGGTGAGGTCGCAGCGGCTGTGAAAAATGCGATCGCGAATTGCTGTCAAATGTGGCGGCTCGTCGCGTTCTTCCCAATCTTTAATGATTCTGTGTTTGAGCAGTTTTTTTACCTGCTGGGCTTCGCAATTTCTGCCAATAAAAGGCCCGTACTCAAGTACGAAGTGGCAAAGTTTTTGAGTCAGAAACGGTTGACCGTTCGTCCAAGCTAATATTGATTGCAGCACTTTTTGGGGACGAAAAGCTTTGAGTGCTAATCCTTTTGCTAGTGGCAAACTTTCTTCTAGTTGCAATCGACTTAAATTAATCGGTCGTCCAATATTAAAAGGGTTGCAGCTTTGATCTCGCATCAATTCTAAGGGGGCTGCTACTCCGAAAACAGCAAAGTTCAGGCGTTCGTATTCTGGTTGCTCTGCCCGCTTGGAGTAGCAAGCCCGGATCGAAGCAAAAAAATCGCTGGTACTGAAATTTAGGTTTTTGGTGCTGTCAATGTCGTCGATGAAAATGACGAGATTTTGTCGAATTGACTTGAGCAATACTTTTTCGATAAAGATCTCGAATCGGTGCACTGGTGACAGCAGTTCGCGATCGTTCCACCACTTGAGGGCATCAAGCCTGTTTGTGAGGTGCAAGCTGCTTGCCATGCGGTACACGATCGCGCCATACCACTTTTCGAGGGAAATTTCTGGGCTGCTAATGCTTTTCAAGTTGACGGCGCCAAAAGCTGTACCTTCTGCTTGCAATCTTTTGGCTGTTTGCACTAGCAGGCTGGACTTTCCCATTTGCGGCGAACTCAACACGTAGCAGAATTGTCCGGCTTTCAGTCCTTCGTAGAGTTCGCTGTCTGCCGATCGCCTGACATAGGTGGGCGCGCCCGCAGGCAAATATCCTCCGACTTGATATTGGTAGGTTGAGTTGACGAATGTTGTCATCTGCGAATTCATCAAAATGCTGCGCCTCTATGCTGTGCGATCGAAAGGTTACAAATTGCAATTATTGCCAGCTTATACCATTTTAGATTTTAGATTTTAGATTTTAGATTTGGGAATGACTTATTCAATAAGGGTTTGGAGTTGGCCTACAGTTGCATTGTTTTTTTTGACTGGTATTACTATGGTTGAAGTTTTTTGTTGTTCTTTCTCTATTGTCTACTAATTCACCTTTTTCCTGCTCAATCTTTACCGTATCTTTGCAACCCTTCGCCCCAAATCCTGCGTGCGATCGGGCGATCGTACCCCGGCACTTGATTCTTTACACTCGTTCACATAACGATATCAATCGTTACTCAACCGGATTGAGAACGGCAAAATGCCCTTTAGTTCACATTTTTTTACAATTTTACTGAAAAATTCACCCGGTGGTATGATGTTGCCAGGGAAACTCATCACCGCAGCGCCGCCAACGTTCTGCCGAGAGAGCCGGCTACCAAATGCCGGAGGACAAGGCTCAGCAATGGCTGCCAATAAAAAACCCCAGCGTTTTGCTGAGGACTGCTTGAGTGGGAGATATCGTTAATCTGCGTTTTTTTTAGTTGACTTAGATGGCATGGAATTCCATGCTGCTGACACTTCCCGGGCTGTCGCGCGGGGGGATTCTTAAGAACAAACAAAGGAGGGATAAATCCGCAACAAGTTTAATTCTTAAAGGCGTTGTCAGTACGCCGCCAGCCACTCGCTCAACTATAAAAGTGAAGTCTGTGGCTAGTTTGTAGAAGATGCGCCCTGATGACTTAACTACCCGATGGATGAGCACCCTGATGGCATAACTCCCTGATGGATCGACGCCCTGATGGCTTTCGCTCCACTACCCAAAAGATTCGGGTTGGTGGATGATCGTGGACGTTAGTAACACGTCACTTCCGGCGTTTCCGATCGCTCTTCGGGTGTGCCTGTCTAAATTGATTATGGCAGGCAGATTTATCAGAAGACAAGTGGGCTATT
>JAYUGZ010000891.1:0-2992 GCA_043767465.1 Cyanobacteriota bacterium | reverse complement strand
ATTCCCGGCTAGCGACATGGCGCTTTGATTGCTCGGTAACTCGATTGTTAGTTTTTCAGTCATGCCAGCATGAGCCCCTCCAAATAAGCAATTAAAAGTTAACAATTAACCGTTAAATCAGCTTTGTTTTGCGAACAAAAAGACGCCAGATACTAGCTTTTACCTAGTATCTAAGGCGTCTTTTCTCTTTAACTAGCAAATGAGTTTGGTGCTGTTCGCACAAATCAAATCTCCCTTCTATGAAGTCAGGCAACTTTAGATGTTAGATGTTAGATGTTAGATTTTAGATTTACCCGAACCCACATTTGATTTGAGACTTAAAATTTTACATTTGTGTCCGATCGCACGGGGCTTGCAGTACAAAGTTTACAACGGGCAATCTAAAATCTAAAATCGTTGCTCATCCGCTCTTGAGTTAATAACCAGGAGTATTTCTACTCGTTCTAAACGTAGGTGTGTTAGTACGGCGAGGTTGTTCTCTCGGAGTTCTGCTCGCTAAGGGCTGCGGCGACGGAGGTGGCGTCCGGGGTCGGAAGTCCCCCCGATCTGGGCGGTCGCGATCTGGGCGGTCGCGATCTGGGCGATCGCGATCTGGGCGGTCGCGATCTGGGCGGTCGCCCCTAGGCGGGCCGGAGCCGCGATCGCCTGCTTCGGCATCGTATATATCTAAGTACAGGGACTGACCCGCCGTCTGCGCCACCGCTTCGAGGGTAGTTCTAATTGCCTGAATATTGCGTCCGCCCCTACCGTAAACCCGTCCTTTGTCGGGATCTTCAAAAGCGAGCCTAACCCAGACCCGCGATTGGCGCGGGTGGAGTTCGCAATCCACCCGCAAAGAACTTGGGGTCTCTAAAAAAGGCCCAATTAAAAACTTAACCAGTCCAGAATAGTTGGGACTAGCTGACTGCTGCTGTGCTGGATTCAACGTTGGCTCCGGCTCCGACTTGTTCAAATACATTGGCTTTTCTGAGGATGTCACGCACGGTGTCAGTTGGCTGAGCGCCTTGTTGTAGGCGCTTGACAATCGCTGGAACATCCAGCCTGGTTTCGTTATTTCTCGGGTTGTAGAAGCCGAGTTCTTCTAGGGGACGGCCGTCGCGGCGGGTAGAGCTGTTCATCGCTACAATCCGGTAGCTGGTCTCGCGTTTTTTCCCGTATCTCTTCAATCGCAGTTTGATCATCTTCTTGCAGAATAGTCCTGTTTCAATTCTAGGCTATTTTGTCAGTGCTCTTTACCAGAACCCCAACTCAATCGGTATTTCTTAACCTCCCAGCAAAATATCGCTGCGATTTGCGGCCCCCAAAGCCGGTCTAGCGCCGTCAATGTGGGGTGTAATTGCTAGCGGTAAAGTCGATGCAGTTCCCCACTGCTGCACCAATTTTTGCAAAAAGATATCTTGCTGCGCTCTCAAAGAGTCCCAATCGGTGCCGCGATTAATAATTGCAAACCACACTAAACCCCGATCGCGCGTGGGTATCGCTCCAGCCAAAGCAATCACCGTGTCCAAAGTACCAGTTTTCACCACAGCCGATCGCGGAATGTGCCGATGTTCCACAGTTCCTTTGTCGCGCCCAGACACCGGAAACAAGTCAGCAATCGTCAGCCCAGTCGTCTGAAGGTTGCGGGCGATCGCCTGCATCATCCCACAAGCAGCCCTCGGGGACATCCGATTTTCGACTCCCAATCCCGAACCGTTAATTAATTGAAGTTCCGCCGCCGGCACCCCCGCCGCCCAAGTCGCTTGCTGCTGAACTATTTTGTGTCCGCCCAAATTGTCGGCGAGCATTTGAGCGATTTCATTGTCGCTGTGGACGTTCATCTGCTTGAGAATTTCGGCTAAAGGGAGCGATCGGCGCTTCAGCAGCAAATGTCCCGAACTCGCAAATTTGTCGGCGATCGCCCTGCCCGCGATTGTTACTTGTGGCTTTTTAGTTCCCGGAGCCATCTTAGAATACATTGCCAGCACGTCAGAAGGCCAACTACGGCTATCAAGTGCCTGCCGCAGACTCTCCCCCGCAGCCACAGGATCGGACTGGTAATTCATGCGGAAATTGCCTGTCACGACCAAATTCCCTGCCACGCGATCGATACCCATTTGATTGAGAGCATTACCCACGGCGATCGCCTCCTCCCACACAAACAGCGGATCGCCCCCGCCGCTGACCACCAAATCGCCCTGCAACACGCCATTCCTAATCGGCCCCGTTCCCCGGAACCGCGTTTCAAACTGATAATGGGCGCCCCAAGTTTCCAGCGACGCCAGAGAAGTCGCAATCTTAGTCAGCGAAGCCCCAGGCATCAGCACCGTCCCCTGCTGACTTACCAGCGGCTGCATTCCCGCTTGCACCCAAACTCCCTGATTTCCGTCTATCAGATGCTTCGCCTTCAAATCCTTTAAATATTCCCGCACCGCAGCTTCAGCGGGCAAGTCTGGATTTGCCGGATTTATTCCCCCAAAAGCCAAATCTTCGGCCACAACTAACCCGGGTATCCCTCCGCGCCAGGCCAGTACCGACACGGCGTTGGGCGCCCCGCTGCGTACCCCAGCCATGTCCAGCCACACAGACATGATTCCTGAGCTAAATAAATCCAGCATTTTTTACTCCTAAAGTCAGTCGATTTTAGATTTTAGATTTTAGATTTACAAGGGCAGATGCAATCTGGGAGATTGAACTTTGGTCTAAAATTTTGGGCTCTCCACCACTTAAGTCGAGGGCTTGTATCCGTTTTTGGGCGGGGTCATTTAAACTATTCCATTGAGTTTTTCAATTTGCCGTCAAAAATAGTAAAGTAGGGACAAACTCTATCAGAGTAGTCCGAAATAGCAATCGTCCGATCGGGCGCGAGCAGATTTTAGTTATTTATTCGCACTTCTGGATTCACGCTCCTGACTTCCTGGTAGAATTTTTAGTGTTTCTCAAACATTGGTCAATGGGATCGACACGCGCAAGAATTGCAATAGACGCTATGGGTGGGGATCATGCCCCCGCC
>JAYUGZ010000890.1:0-2994 GCA_043767465.1 Cyanobacteriota bacterium | reverse complement strand
GCACGCGAAACTTGCACCTTTGATAACGGTTCCGTTAACCGAAAATCAATGGATTTGGGACGTGCGTCAGGAACCGAAGTCTGTTGGGGCGATCGCCTCTGCCGCCGCTGCTAAATTAAGTTGTCGCCGCGTGTTAACTGTCGGCACAGATATGAGCGTTGGCAAAATGTCAACCAGTTTGGAACTCAATCGCACTTGTTTGCAGCGGGGTTTGCGTTCCACGTTTTTAGCAACCGGACAAACGGGTTTAATGCTCGGAAATGAAGGTATTGCTTTGGATGCAGTGCGAGTGGATTTTGCCGCAGGTGCTGTCGAACAAGCGGTGATAAAATTGGGTTCGGAATGCGATATTCTGCACGTAGAAGGGCAAGGTTCGCTATTGCATCCGGGTTCGACGGCGACTCTGCCGCTGTTGCGGGGCACGCAGCCAACTCACTTAATTTTAGCGCACCGAGCCGGACAAATTCACATTCGCAATCATCCGCACGTATCGATTCCGAATTTGTTGAAAGTGGTTGAATTGTACGAAATGGTTGCCGCTGCTGCGGGTGCTTTTGTTGGGGCAAAAGTCAGTGCGATCGCTCTCAATACTCATCACTTAACTGACGCTGAAGCGCTGTTAGCAATAGCAGGAATTCAAGCAGAAACGCGATTGCCTTGTACCGATCCGGTGCGGTTTGGTGCTGAGGTGTTGTTGGAGGCGATCGCCAATTGATATGCTACAATAAGTTACAACTAGCTAAGAGCTACAAAAAACTATGACACAAAGCATTCAAGCAAAAACACTCACATTGGGTGATGTTCAAACTAAATTTAATCTACAGTTGTCTGAAAACGAGCAATTCTTCCGAGAATGGATTGATGATTTGCCAGAAATCGGGGACGCAGAAAAGCGATCGCTCGACAAGGTAAAAGCAGGCTATATCAACAGTACCTCATTCCCTTTCCTAGAAGATACTGTAAAAATGGTGGTACTAGCTCCTTTGCTATTTTTAGCAGATTTCTTCCTAACTCCATTTCACATTGAATGTGAAAAATCTGTAGAACTGATTGTCGAAGATGAAGATACAATTGTTAGGGGCAGCATTGATGTCCTGCTATTGCTGCAATCTTTTTGGGTTGTGGCGATCGAAGCCAAGCGATCGCAATATTCCGTTGAATCTGGACTTCCTCAATTACTATTTTATATGCTGAATGACCCAAATTCAGAACAACCAACGTTTGGGCTTCTGACCAATGGCAGCAGTTTCAGATTCATCAAAGTGACTAAACAAGATACACCGCAGTATGCTTTATCTAAGTTGTTTGATATTCAGAATCCCGGAAACGAACTTTACGAAGTTTTTCGCATTTTTAAACGAATCGCTGCTATAGTTGCTAACTATAACTAATGACTGAAAGTTCTGTTTCCTTACCCCCAGAATGCGTTCTACGCCCAGCGTCTGCTCAAGATATCAAATCAATTAGAATGTTAGTTTGGAGCGCTAAACTCGATCCTACTCAGTTGCGCTGGGAGCAATTCTGGGTGATTGAATGCGGTGGAAAGTTGGCGGCTTGCGGACAGTTGCGGAACTTTACGGGCGCGCAAGAGTTGGGTAGTTTGGTGGTGGCGAAGGATTGGCGCGATCGCGGTTTGGGCATTTATCTCACAAAATATTTAATTCAACAAGCTACACAACCGCTATACTTAGAATGTTTGGGGAAGCGACTCGCATCATTTTATACTCGATTTGGCTTCGTAGAAGTTTCTGTGCAAGATTTGCCGCAGTCGCTGAAATTTAAGTTCGGTTTGTCTGAGTTAGCTAAAACTTTATTCAGAGTTCCTGTAACAATTATGCAGTATCGAGAAAGTTTTTTATAAGTATGACTTTTATGAATTTAAGATTCTGAATTTATGAATTGACTTTAATTTCGACTTGTTGAATAATTGCGATTACAGGGCTAAGGCTAAAAAGTGGTTTTGTACGCTACTTATAGGATTCGCGGTGCAGACTGCACACATTACATATAGCGGTTCTCAAAAAAGTGAGGTATGCCCTGCGCGGGCCAATGACCTGCGCGGGCCAATGCCCATCGGGTACCTCATCTTTCTGAGAAAGGCTATATACATATTAGGCTTCCGGGGCTGACTTCAGTCCTCATGAGACAAGAAGGGACTGAAGTCCTCACTACGAACCTGTAACGGGTATTTTACTGGCGATGGTGTGAGTCACGCACTAGATATGTATGGATGTTCCGGATTGGCCGATCGACTTTGCGTAAACTCAGGATTCACAGCCTGCGGTAGTCCAGTTGCCGAAATTGGCACAGCTAAGAGCCAGATTTGTAGGCTGAAACTATTGATAAATCGTTGATTACAGGTGTGCAAGTGTCCTGTGCCAGTACCAAAGCCAGAAAGTGGACTGGCGATCGTACCAAAGACATTCGATTCCTGCGAAATTAGTAAGTGTCAAGCAAACGAGTCACAGCCCAATCAAAAAAAGCAACCCCAAAAATAAAACATCTTCACAGCAGCAGTAATGCGGAATCAGCCAATCACTAATGTAGCTAACAACATCTACCCTTAAGGCAAATCCCGCCAACCACAAAACTGCTAAATCCTTAATTCAATACCTCGGAATTAGTCGAGTTAGACTCCCGCAACCGCTTCTCAAATCCCTTCAATATTTCAAAAATTCTTTGGCTTTTATCCTGATATAACGAGGGAAGACAAGAACAATGAAATACCAGGGAAATCAATCAATCTCAGCCCTGGAAATGCAGCCTCTCAAATAGCACAAACAGACAATTACACATCCCTATATTTTAACACAACAGGAGTAAATATCATGTTCAACGTAGTAAAAGCTTTCGGCTCGATCTTCTCCACTCAAGGAGACAGCACCGCCAACAATATGTTAATCAAAAATTACGTCAACACCAACTTTAACTATTTCAACGAAGAAGCAGTCGTCGATGAATCGATTTACCCGAATCAAACAGGTCGCGTCCGCT